>QCJZ01000006.1 GCA_003215695.1 Prochlorococcus sp. AG-409-J03
AAGACCTAATGAGACCAAGCCAAGAGCTTGCTCCGGATTGATTTCAGTACTTGAGTTATTGTTGTTTGAATCCTTTTGCTGAGGTACGGACATTCTTCAATCAGATCAATTTATATTGAATTTATCGGCTTAAATTCAGCATGCAAGTCTAAATTGCTAGCTAAAAAGGCAATCTTTGAGGTAGTATCCCGCCCATGACAAGATTCGCCACATTTGAAAATAATGAAAGGCGACTAGGTGGTAGCCAGAGAATTACTGGTGCAGAAGTAAATGAATATCTTGCTGACGATCCAAAGAGAGTAATAACAACTGACTCCGAAAAATCGTTAGTTGCTCGTCAAGCAAGTCATGTAAAGCAAATTGAATTAAGAACATATGTATTTTTAGATTCTTTGCAACCTCAACTTGCGGCTTATATGGGAACTGCAAGTTCAGGATTCTTACCCATACCTGGTGATGCTTGTCTTTGGATGGAGGTTTCTCCAGGAATGGCTGTTCACAGGGTTACAGATATCGCACTAAAAGCCAGCAACGTTAGATTAGGTCAAATGATCGTTGAAAGGGCATTTGGATCTCTTGCGCTTTATCACCGCGATCAAAGTACAGTTTTGCATTCAGGCGATGTCGTTTTAGATGCAATAGGAAGCACAATTGATAGGAGAACTAATCCTCAAGTTACATGGACTGAAGTTATTCGCTCTATTACTCCGGACCATGCTGTTTTGATCAACCGCCAAAATAGACGTGGCTCAATGATTCAATCTGGCATGAGCATGTTCATCCTTGAGACTGAACCAGCTGGGTATGTTTTGATGGCTGCAAACGAGGCAGAAAAAGCATCAAACATAACAATCGTTGATGTGAAAGGAGTTGGTGCTTTTGGAAGACTGACTTTAGCGGGTAAAGAAGGCGATGTTGAGGAAGCTGCCGCTGCGGCTATGAGAGCTATTGATTATATAAATAGAAATTAATTATTTTTTAATTCCTATAGCTTTCAAAAGGTAAGGAGCTAATTCTCTAGCTGCTTTACCTCTACTTCCATGTTTTGATAATTGTGAATTATTTAATTCTCCATAAGTGCAATTAGTTTCACGAACCCAAAATAATGATTCAAATTCACCATTTGGATAAGCAGGCTTTTTTAAAATTTCACCCCAACAAATACCTATAGTATTTTTAATTATCTTTCCATTGTTTGTGCAGAGCACCATTACGCTGCATACTTTTGCACTTCTGTAAGGACTGTCGCCAAGAGCAGTAAGAATCTTTTCTATTTTTGCTTCATTTGTCTCTGCAAGTCGAGCAGAAAAGATACCGGGAGCATTCCCAAGAGAATCAATTTCAAGTCCAGAATCATCTGCAATAGTCCAACTGTTAGTTAATGCTGCCGCTGCTTTTGCTTTCAATATTGCATTGTCCAGGTATGTTTTTCCGGTTTCTTCAACATCTAAAGAACTCGGTTGTTTTTTAACCTCAATTGGGAGCGGTCCGAGCATTGCCTCTATCTCGGCAACCTTTTTAGGATTACCACTAGCTATGGTTATTAGTGGCTTTTTCAAATCAAATAGTTTAACTATCTATATATAGTCTTACAGCAAGAAGTCAAAAACAATAGCTGTTGGAATTTTTAGATGTTTTTGAGACAGTTTTTGGGTGAACATTCCAACCCTGACATAGCCAGGAAGCTGTCTCGTGGGTAAAAATAACTATATAACCAGGTTTACGCAATGCAATATGCGTATGTCCTAACTGTTAACCTAATAGCGTTACTCAAGTGTCGTAGCAAGGGTGATAAGTTTAGCTTATATAAAAGACTAGAAACTGTAATCAGCGCTACTAGAGAATTCCCTTGACTAATTGCTATTTGACGGGTCATTGTCCCTTCTGAACATTCCATCCCTTTACAGAAATAGGACATGGCTAGCGAAACTATGGGTATTGCTCTCGGCATGATCGAGACACGCGGATTAGTACCAGCAATTGAAGCTGCTGACGCGATGACCAAGGCGGCAGAAGTGCGCTTGATTGGTCGTGAGTTCGTTGGTGGTGGTTACGTAACAGTTTTGGTTCGCGGAGAAACTGGTGCTGTAAACGCTGCAGTTCGTGCAGGTGCAGATGCTTGTGAGCGTGTAGGTGACGGACTTGTTGCAGCTCACATCATTGCTCGCCCTCATCGTGAAGTTGAGCCAGCTTTGGGCAACGGTAACTTCTTGGGTCAGAAGGACTGATTTTTGACTAAGTCCGAAGAGGAGAGGACTTTTCAAATTTTCAACCTTTTAACTTATTAACAGGAGCTATCAATGGCTAAAAAGTATGATGCTGGAGTTAAGGAGTATAGAGATACTTACTTCACTCCTGATTACGTCCCCCTAGATACTGATCTACTTGCATGTTTTAAATGCACAGGTCAGGAAGGTGTACCTAAAGAAGAGGTTGCAGCAGCTGTTGCGGCTGAATCATCTACAGGTACCTGGTCAACAGTTTGGTCTGAATTACTTGTAGATCTTGAGTTCTATAAAGGCCGCTGTTACCGCATCGAAGATGTCCCTGGAGACAAGGATGCCTTCTATGCATTTATTGCCTATCCATTAGATCTTTTTGAAGAAGGATCTATCACTAACGTTTTAACCTCACTTGTTGGAAACGTCTTTGGGTTTAAAGCTTTGCGACATCTTCGTCTTGAAGATATCCGCTTCCCAATGGCATTTATTAAAACTTGTGGCGGACCACCAAGTGGAATCGTAGTTGAACGTGATCGTCTTAATAAATACGGTCGTCCTTTACTTGGATGTACTATTAAGCCAAAACTAGGTCTTTCTGGTAAAAACTACGGTCGTGTAGTTTATGAATGCCTTCGTGGCGGACTAGATCTAACGAAGGATGATGAGAATATAAATTCTCAACCATTCCAGCGTTGGAGAGAGCGTTTTGAATTCGTAGCAGAAGCTGTAAAATTAGCTCAACAGGAAACTGGTGAAGTTAAGGGTCATTATCTAAATTGTACAGCGACTACTCCTGAGGAGATGTATGAGCGTGCTGAGTTCGCCAAAGAGCTTGACATGCCAATCATCATGCATGATTACATCACTGGTGGTTTTACAGCCAATACAGGTTTGGCTAACTGGTGCCGTAAGAATGGCATGCTTCTTCATATTCACCGTGCTATGCATGCGGTTATTGACCGTCATCCTCAGCATGGTATTCACTTCAGAGTTCTTGCGAAGTGTTTACGCCTATCAGGTGGAGACCAACTTCATACAGGAACAGTTGTTGGAAAATTAGAAGGAGATCGTCAAACAACTCTTGGTTATATAGACAATCTTCGTGAATCCTTTGTCCCTGAAGACCGTAGTCGCGGTAACTTCTTTGATCAGGACTGGGGTTCAATGCCTGGTGTGTTCGCCGTTGCATCTGGTGGTATCCATGTTTGGCATATGCCAGCATTGCTTGCCATCTTTGGAGATGATTCATGTCTTCAGTTTGGTGGTGGTACTCATGGTCACCCATGGGGATCAGCTGCTGGTGCGGCTGCGAACCGTGTAGCTCTCGAAGCATGTGTTAAAGCACGTAATGCAGGTAGAGAAATCGAAAAAGAAAGTCGTGACATCCTTCTTGAAGCTGCAAAGCATAGCCCTGAGCTTGCGATAGCTCTTGAGACATGGAAGGAGATCAAGTTCGAATTCGATACAGTCGATAAACTCGACGTTCAGTAATAAGAAAAAGAGGTGACATTTATTAGTTACCTCTACCTTTCTTAAATTCTCTAGTCGATAAATCAATCGACTTTCATTCATTCACAAACCTAAGTTCACCATGCCTTTCCAGAGCACAGTAGGTGACTATCAGACAGTCGCCACCCTGGAAACATTCGGCTTCTTACCGCCGATGACCCAGGACGAAATTTACGATCAAATCGCTTATATCATTGCTCAAGGTTGGAGTCCAGTTATTGAGCATGTTCATCCAAGTGGTTCAATGCAGACCTATTGGTCTTATTGGAAATTGCCTTTCTTTGGTGAAAAGGATTTGAATCTAGTAGTAAGTGAGTTAGAAGCTTGCCACAGAGCATATCCAGATCATCATGTACGCATAGTTGGATATGACGCGTATACACAAAGCCAAGGTACTTGCTTTGTGGTTTTCCAAGGCCGCTAATTTTTAGGCTTTGATAAATTTAGCCCTGAAAATTTTCAGGGCTAATAATTCCTTAGAGAATTAAAAAATTTTTTTTCGGTCTCTCCATTGGATTGATATGGCTAAACAAACAAGTAGACAATTAGTTCTTGATCGCCGCAAGGCTTTGAGTCAAGGAGGAAAAAATGCCTCTATTAAAGGTTCAACACCTAATAGAGTTCGTTCCTCTGGTGATGCGAGAGCCACTAGAACTGATTCAGCTTTTGTTAAGCCCAAAAAGAATTTAGCGAATTCAAATAATACTTCTTCTCAGGTAAGCACTAGTAGCTATCAATCAAGTGCTTCTGGAAGTTCCGCAGGGTCAAGATCATATAAGAATTCAGTAGCGAATTCTAGTCGTAAGCTTGTAATTGCCAGAAGAGAAGCACTATCTCGAAGAGGCAAATCTGCTGATCATACAAAAGATATTACTAGGGTCGACGTTGAAAAGAAAAAGGTTCAAAATATTCCTTCTTATGATGCTAAAAAAGCTGAACATTGTTGTCCAGAGTGCGAGCAAAAAGCTTTAGAGCAGGCTAGTAATACAATTTCAAAACCAGAAATTAGTTTGACTCTAAATAAAAGAACAACTGACCACCGTTCTACTGTTAAAAGAAAAGCTATTACTAATTCAAGCAGAGCTTTTGTTCTTGCTCGTAGAGAGGCTTTGTCAAAACATGGTAAGTCTGCAGGGAAGCAACCAACCTCAGCTGCCTCTGTTGCTAGGCAAGGTAATCCAGATCTAACTACTAAAGAAATAGCTCAAAGAGTAAGAGAGCTTAAAAGTAAGACTGGTGCCACTGGAACAAGCCGCACTGCAGCAACACGTCCTTGTGGGCCCAATAAAAATGGGGCGAAACAAAATGCTAGTGCTCCAGATGCTCATTGGAAGGTTGGTATGAGTCAAACTTCTACGGGGCAACTTGTTACTGGAACTCAAGCGAATAGATCTCTGAAAACGACAGGTAATGAAGCAAGTACATGTCGTTCGATTACAGGTACTCAATATTTAGGTTCAGAAGTTATTGATTCTTTCTGTAATGGGGCGAATACCCCTATAAGTCAGCCAGCCAAGGTAGCTGTTACAAGTACAACTCATGGGAATTTGGTAACAGGGAATGAGGTCGGTAGATCAGAAAAAGTTACTGGAGATGAGCCAGGAACTTGTAAGAATCTCACTGGGACTGAATATATATCTGCAAACCAATCAAATGCCTACTGCGGAAGTGTTAATCCTTCGCCTTCAAAAATTGGCTACAGTAATACAATTGATGGTAGGAAAGTAAGTGGAACGATGACAGGAAGGTCAGAGTTGGTCACAGGTAATGAAGCAGGTTCAGGCAAAGATTTAACAGGAGATCAATATTTAGGCGCTGATCCCTTGCCTTCTGGAAGACCTGCTGAAAAGGTTGGTTCTTTAAAAACAATTCGTGGTAATGGAGTAACTGGCACTGATGTCTCAAGAAGAGAAAATGTTACTGGAAATGAGGCTGGCAGTTGTAAGAATGTGACAGGAGACGAATATGTAGGTTCTGGACAATTCGATTCTTTTTGTGGAGGAAAACCTAATCCTGATCCTGCCAAAGTTGGTTTAAGTCTTACAAATAAGACTCAGTCTATCTCTGGAACTATGACTGGTAGATCTCAGCTTGTAACTGGAGATGAACCAGGAACTTGTAAAGCAGTAACTGGAACACCATATGCAGGCCTAGAACAAGCAAGTCAATGGTGCGATAGCTCAACTTCTGCTGAGATAGAAGCTAGAACCCCTCGTCAACTAGGTACTCCTGCAGCAAGATTGACTGGTCAGCAACCTGGTATCGGCGGGAAAATGACAGGTGCTCATAAAGGTGCTTGTGAGCCTTTAACTGGAACCCCATATGTTGGTGGCGATCAATTAAGAGATAATTGCTCTCTTGCAAATGATTCTGCAGGTTATGCACATCAAGAAAGTACTACAAAAGCACCTTGGACAAGTTTTAGTGTTAAATCTCCAGCAAGGCAGGCTCACATTCAAACAGAGTTAAAATCAGGTGTTACTGGAACAAGCTACGAAGATAGCTCCAGAATTACAGGCCCATTTGACATGGCTGCTAATAAAGTAACTGGTACTGAACAATTTAGATTTGATAAGAAAATATCTAATGCTCAGCAAAATAAAGTTGATGAAGTAGTGAACGAAGAGACAAAACAAAGACCGACTTCACGAATTACAGGAGAGGGACAATCAGCTGGTTTAAACATTACTGGTGATGATTGGGCAAGAGGGCAACACGTTACAGGAACTGAAGGAGCATCTGCTAAGAGAAGAAATCCTTCGCGCCCAGGTGCAATGAGTGCGATGCAGGCAGCTGAATTGAAGAGAAATCAGGAAGTTCCTGAACCAGACTTTTTGATTACAGGATCTAGTGGTAATACAAGGGAAGGCCAATTGGTGACTTTCTCTGGTGGAGCAAGAGGTTAAATAGTTAATGGCCTTCCGTAATTTGGCCAAGAAAGCTCTTCGTGGGCCTACCGCTCCCATGAAAAGATTTGATTATATAGAAACTCAGAATATGGATTCTGAAGTTGTTAAAACCACTAACTCATTTTCTGATGAAATTAAATCTATTAGCTCTTTCACAGCTGATCACCCATTAACCAATTCCGAAGAAAACCAGAAGTTAAATCAATACGAAAAAAAGGTTAAGGGTCGATTTGATAATATTGTTCCTTTTTTAAAAAGAGTCTCTAGTCTTCAAAATGATCTGAATTTTGTGGAAAGAGCTCAAAATTTATGTCGATCAGAATTAGGTTATGAATTGCCCTCGCATATACTTGAGAAGGCTTGGGTTGGAAATGTTGACATAAGTGCTTTGTTTGCATGGTGTGTTTTTCAAGCACACCAATTAACAAGTAATGAATTTTTCAATTCAGATCCACTAGAAGGATCTGACAATAGTAAAAATGCAAAATCTTTTCAGTCTTTCCTATATCAATGTGGCTTTCATCTTTTAGATGTCACACCTTGCGCCGATGGTCGATTGGCTCATGCTATTTCCTATGCATTAAGAATACCTTTTAGTTCTGTTAGGAGACGTTCTCATGCAGGCGCCTTATTTGATATCGAAAAGACAGTTAATAGATGGATAAAAACTGAACATAGTAGATATAGAGAGTCAAATCCGAATTCTGCAACTGAGCCAACAAGATATTTAAAATCAGTAATCTATCATTTTAGTTCTGTTGACCCTACACACCAAGGATGTGCTGCTCATGGTAGCAATGATGAATTAGCAGCCTCAGAAGGTCTGAAGCGTCTATTAGATTTTAGGGAAGCAGTTGAAAATAGTTTTTGCTGTGGTGCATCTGTTGATTTACTTTTAATTGGAATTGATACCGATACAGACGCTATCAGAATTCATACCCCTTCAAAAAACAATGAAGTTGATTTGAAATCATGGGTTTGTACAAATGAAATTTACAAAGAGACTCAATTTCTGAATGTTGATGAGGCTCTTCAAAAAATTCAAGAAAATGTTGTGAGTGTTTGTCCAGGAGAAACAGACCCTAATATGGTCAAATTTATTACAAAGCTTATTTCAAATAATATTTCTCAAATTGACTATGTGAAAAAGTTTTATTCTGGAAGTTACCAAGATGCAGGTCATGCCGAGAGATTTATTGGCGTAGGCATTGGTTTTAAAGAAGTTCATTTAAGGAATCTTACTTATTTTGCTCATTTGGAGACTGTTGAACAAGGAGCTCCTGATCTTGACGTTGGGGTGAAAATTTTTACCGGTCTCAATATCTCGAGGAGTCTACCAATTCCTATTGTCATTCGCTTTGATTATTCAGGAAGTGTTCCTCATGCAAGAAATAGAGCATTATCCGATTGCCATAGAATTAATGAGGCTATTAAATCTCGTTATCGAGATTTAATAGATGATGGTTCACTTCACACATTTCTTACTATTCGAGATCGAGATAAAAAGGCTCCTGCAGAAGTTGTAGGTTCTTCACTCGATCCAGTCACTCAGGAGGCTCACTAAATGCTCATTTGTAAAGTTCTCAAACCACTTGTATCAACCAATCGTATTCCAGGCTTTGAACATAAGCATTTACAGGTCGTCTTGGACGGTAGCTCAAAAAAAGTTGCTGTTGATGCTGTTGGATGCAAACCAGATGACTGGGTTATATGTGTAGGAAGCTCTGCTGCACGCGAAGCTGCTGGAAGTAAGTCTTATCCAAGTGATCTAACAATTGTTGGAATTATTGATCATTGGGATCCAGAGACACAACAACAGATTTCCGGAGGAGCTAAATAATGGAGATTATGCAAGTTATGGGACGCCTGGTTTGTACACAAAGAGTTGAAGGGTTAGGACATATGCATTTAAGAATTTTGTGTAATAACAAAGGGAAAAGACTTGTAGCTGTTGATCCTGTCGGAGCGAGAGAAGGAAATTGGGTTTTTACAGCAACTGGAACAGCCGCTAGGTGGGGGTGCCCTGATCCAAATGTTCAAACTGATCTAACTATTGGAGGAATTATTGATAATTGGTCACCTGATGATTAAGTTTGATTATTTATTCATAAACGATTAACTCTATAAAATCATAAATTCATGGCTACTCCACAAAAACGTCAATCAAAAAGTAGTAATAAGAGTTTTAAAACTAAAGATCAAGTAGTTGATGTCACTCCTTTAGATTTAACTGAACAATCAAAAACCTCTGCTCAAGAGAAGTCTTCCTTAAATGAAAATTCCTTTAATAGTTCAAAAAAAACTACTTCTAACAACTTATTAGATGGTGCTGAGAGCGGTGGATTATCTAAGCCCCCTGCTGGAAAGAATAGTGCTTATACAGCTAATGCTAATTTTGGAATTGCTTTAGGAATGATTGAAACTCGTGGTTTAGTACCAGCGATAGAAGCGGCGGATGCAATGACTAAAGCTGCTGAAGTTAATTTGACAGTTAAGGAACTAGTTGGTGGTGGATATGTAACAGTAATGGTTCGAGGTGAAACAGGTGCCGTGAATGCTTCTGTGAGAGCAGGTGCTGATGCCTGTGAACAAGTAGGAGATGGATTGGTGGCGGCACATATTATTGCTCGACCTCATGTTGAAGTTGAACCAGTATTGAAAGGCAGCGGGGCAAAAAGGAGAAGTTGACTAATTTTTAAATTATAAATTATTTCCTCAATCAATTCACGATGTAGTAGTTTTTAAAAAAGATAAGTTTTTTTCATGGAAGGATGGAGGCAAAAAAAAAGACCAGAGTGTCTAGAAAAAAGATTTGAATTTCAATCCTTTGAAAAAAATAGAGATTTCCTTGATGCATTAGGTGATTTTTGCGAGAAGGTCAATCGCTATCCCGATATAAGTTTTGGTAAGACTTATGCAAATATCACCATTAGACCTTTAGAAAATAATGAGAAAGTGGAAATATCTAAAGATGATCATGATTTTGCAAGTAAAATAGATTTTTTAAATAAACAACAAGAAGATTAATCTTCCTCTTTTGGTTGTTCTAGATCTCTTTTGATTAATGCCATTAGATAAGAGGGGGTCTTATATCTTCCTGGCAAACAGCGATTGAGAGTCTCTAAGTGGCTCCAGCAAACAGTTCTTTGGATTTGATCAGCTGTGCGTCCTTGTTGCAAAAGCCTCCTAAGTGCTTTGCAGTAAAGAGGGTATCCTGCTTCTAGTTCGCCAATAGTCAACTTGGCAGTGGACATTGTGCATCGCGAATCAATTATTAATTTAGACAATAATGGGGCCACTTAGCAAAGTGGCAAGGGCCTATTTAGTCACAATGTTGTTTTTACTCATTATTGCCCAGCCAAGCTATGCAATCTATCTCAACTTTTCCTCCCTTGGGAAGATTTGACACCTCAACGCATGCTCTTGCGGGGGTGACTGTTTGGCTAAAAGTGTCTGCATAAATTGCGTTTACTGTAACGAAATCATTTAAATCAGTTAAATAAATGGTTGTTCTCACTACATTAGAAGACTTTCCTCCAGCGGCTTCGACTACAGAAATTAAATTCTTTAGTACTTGTCTAGTTTCTTCTTCAATATTTCCTCCTCCGATCATTGCACCAGTTGAGGGGTCTAAAGCGATTTGTCCCGAGCAATACAACCAATTGTCAACTAAAACAGCTTGGTTGTAGGGACCAACGGGTTTGGGGGCGAATTTTGTTTCGATTGGCTCAATCGCTGAACTTTTCATGGAAGATGAGACTTTATTGAAGAGATTTGATTTATAAATTTGAATTTAACATTTCCAACTATCTTTGTGCCTTCTTAGTTTTGTAAAGTCTTCGAGATTTTTTGCTCTTAAAAATAAGTTTGTCTTTCTTTCTTCTGAGAGTGTTGAGGGGAGACTACATAATCCTTCCTGACGTTTAGCTTGAATAAGCTTTAATCTTTCGATAATAAAAATATTCTCCGAATCAAATGTTAAGGCCCACTTTAAGTTGTTTTCTGTATATTCATGAGCTGAGTATATTTTAGTATTTTCAGGAAGAGAATTAAGTTTATTTAAACTTTCAAACATTTGTAAAGGAGTGCCTTCTAAAAGACGGCCGCAACCTCCACCAAATAAAGTATCACCAGGGAATAATACACTATATTTAGTATTTGGTTTTGATATGTAAAAAGCTATATGGTTGTTAGTATGTCCATGCACTTCAATAACTTTTATCTCACTACCCATTAAATAAAAAATATCATTATCTTCAACAGAAAATGTTTGAAAAGGGATCCTTTTAAGCTCCTTTTTAGATGCAATTACCTTTGCGTTTGGCCATCTTTTGATTAACTTTTGTGTCCCACCAATATGGTCCTCATGATGATGTGTTTGGAGGATAGCTTTTAATGATAGGTCTTTTTCTAAAAGCCATTTTTCTAAAGGACCTGATATAGAAGGATCTACTACCACTGCATTGCAATTGTGGACCCATACCCATACGATATTGTCCTGTAAGACAGTAATGGGGTAAATAGTGAATTCGCTTTTTTTTTCTACCATTTTTTATTTAGATACTGGAATAGTTAGAGTCCACTTCAAATGTTTTTAACATGTTTACTGTTGCATTAGCCAAAGGAGCTTTGTTAAAAGAATCAGTCTCAATGTTTTCTGACGTTGGACTTGATTTCTCTGCTGTTTTAGAAGATAGCAACCGGCAATTAATGGTTCCGTCAGCCTGTGGCCGTGCTAAAGCCCTCTTGGTTAGGAATAGCGATGTCCCTGTTTACGTATCTTATGGTCAGGCCCAACTAGGAATAGTGGGTTTTGATGTATTACAAGAGCAGAAATTGCAAGTATCGAATTTAGTAGACCTTGGATTTGGGGAGTGCCACATGTCTGTTGCTGTCAAATCCAGCAGTGGTTATTTGAGTGCTTCTGATCTACCACCAAACTGTCGAGTGGCGAGTAAGTTTACTAATTGCGCTAAGAATTTTTTTGATCAAATTGATTTGCCCGTTCAATTGGTACATTTGAGTGGATCTGTTGAGCTTGGCCCCATAACAGGTATGGCTGAAGCAATCGTTGATTTAGTCGCAACTGGTCGTACTCTTAGAGATAATGGTCTTATTGAAATTGAAGAGCTTTTCAAATCAAGTGCTCGGCTTGTTGGCCATCCTCTATCCCTAAGACTTGATAAAGGTCCCCTTCAAGAAATTATTGATTCAATTCAAATCCAATCCAAGATTAACTTCTTTTCTGATGGCAAAAAATGATTTTCGAAGAGTTAAGAAACTTGGAAAGTATTTAAAAAAAGAAAAAAAACGATTAGTTATAATATTATTAATTTTAATACCTGTTGCATTAGCGGGCGCAATTCAACCTCTTCTTGTTGGACAAGCTATTTCTGTTTTAAGAGGTGAGAATACGATACCTTTTTTTGACAATTTGTCTAAGGAATTATCAATTCGTCTAATAATAGTAATTTTGTTTATAACAGTATTACTTAGACTTGGATTACAAGGATTTCAGTCCTACAATATACAGGCCGTAGGACAAAGGCTGACGGCAAGAATTAGAAATGATTTATTTTCTCATTCCATGTCATTGTCTTTGCGGTTTCATGACCAAATGCCCGTTGGTAAATTACTTACAAGATTAACAAGTGATGTTGATGCATTGTCAGAAGTTTTTGGTAGTGGAGCTGTAGGTGTTTTAGCCGACTTTGTAAGTTTAATAGTTATATCAATAACAATGATTTTAATTGAGTGGAGGTTAGGTATTTTCCTTTTGATAATTCAAATACCTGTGACATTATTTATTCTATGGCTCCAAAAACGTTATCGAAAACAAAATTATAAAGTTAGAGAAGAACTTTCTCAATTGAATTCGAATTTTCAGGAAAACCTACAAGGTCTAGAAGTTGTTCAAATGTTTAGAAGGCAAAAATTGAATGGTCAAAACTTTTTTAAAACTGGAACTAATTATAAAAATGCAGTAAACGGCACCATTTTTTACGATAGTAGTATTTCTGCGTTTATTGAATGGGTCTCATTAGCTGCGGTTGCCTTGGTTATTTCTCTCGGAGGTTACATGGTTACAGCAGGAGCAATGGGATTAGGCACCCTCACTACATTTATTCTTTACTCACAAAGATTGTTTGAGCCCTTAAGACAGTTAGCAGAGAGGTTCACTCAAATACAGGGAGGCCTAACAGCAGTTGAGAGAATAAGTGAATTGCTTGAGAAAAAAATAGAGATTTATGATGAAGTCAACACTAATGCAGAAAATAAAAAATTAATAAATTCAAGTAAAAATGTTTTTGGTGAAGTTATATTTGAAAACGTAAGTTTTTTTTATAGAGAAGATGAACCAATAATAAATGATTTAAGTTTTGAAATAAAATCAGGCGAACATGTAGCTCTTGTCGGACCAACTGGTTCAGGGAAGACTACTTTAATTAGACTATTATGTAGGCTTTATGAACCTCAAAAGGGAAACATTTTTCTTGATGGTCTAAACATTAAAGATATACCTATCGATATATTAAGGAGGCAACTTGGAGTTGTTCTTCAAGATACTTTCCTCTTCAGTGGAAATGTTGCAGATAATCTTCGTTTAGATTCTTCAATAGATAATCAACGCTTAAAAGATATATGTAGTGAGTTAGGCCTAAACTCTTTATTGAGAAAGTTGCCAAATGGATTAGATACTTATATTAGAGAAAGAGGTGGAAATCTTTCTTCAGGGGAGAGACAGCTTTTGTCTATTGCAAGAGTTGCAATAAGAGATCCAAAAGTATTAATCATGGACGAAGCGACAGCTTTTATGGATCCTTCAACCGAAGCAACTTTACAAAGAGATCTTGATAGATTGTTAGAGAAAAGGACAGCGCTTGTAATTGCCCATAGATTGGCAACTATAGAGGCTTCTGATCGGATTCTTGTAATGAGAAAAGGTAGTCTAATTGAGCAAGGCACTCATGAAGAATTGAGGGCTTTAGGTGGACTTTATTCTCAGCTTTCTAATTTGCAAGAAAAAGGTTTAACAACTATCTAATAGTAGTAACTTATGATTAATTTAGGATCAAAAAATATAGGTATGCCAGGGTGGAGAAATGAAAATATACTTTCAGATGAAACCTTGACAAATATATATGGGCAACAAGCCTTTCAATATTACAGCAAGAATAATTCATCGCTTTTTGTTTTTAGTAATTCAAAATCCTTTGATTTAATTGAACTAGAGCAACTGCTTCAAGCAGTTGGTTGGGGAAGAAGGCCACTGAGGAGAGTGAAACGAGCATTGGATAATAGCTTGCTCAAGATTGGTCTATGGCAACATGATCCTAAATTCCCTAGGTTGATTGGATTTGCAAGATGCACTGGGGATGGAATTATTGATGCAACAATATGGGATGTAGCAATTAACCCTGTTTATCAAGGTTATGGCTTAGGGAAACAACTTATGTCATATTTAATGAGTTGTTTGAAAAACAAAGGTATTAGCAGAGTAACCTTATTTGCTGATTCTGATGTGATTACTTTTTATAAAAGACAAGGATGGACTATAGAACCAAAAGGTAATAAATGTGCATTTTGGTATTCAAACTAACAGGTTATATTCTTGTTAGTAAATTATGAATAGTATTCTTTGGATAGGTTGTCTATATTATGACCTTTTTTCCACTTCTTTCTTAACCTAGCGTTTTTAATTGCACGTTCAATTATATTAGAATTGGACCACTTTACATCATCTGTATATATATTTTCTTTAATACGCTTGACTTTATTCGCTCTAGTTATTCTTGTTATAAATTCGATGTCTTCCATTATTTTCAAGGAAGAGAACCCGCCTAATTTGAAATATAGATCTTTATAAATTAGCAAGCCTTGGTCTCCATAAGGACGTTGTAAAAAGTGACTTCTTAGTGCTACTGCTATTTCTAGCAATCTAAATTCTATATTGTATTTTTTGATTTTAAAGTCAAAATACCATGCAAAATTTTTTGATGTTTTATTTTGAATTACTTTGTATAAACTTCTTACCCATCCTGGGCCTAGTCTACTATCTGCATGTAGAAATAAAAGCCAATCTCCAGTTGCCTTTAAAGCACCAGTTTTTAATTGATATCCTCTATTCTTTCTGTTGGTTTTAATAACATCTATCCCTTGGTTTTGCGCAATTGAAATAGTTAAATCTGTACTCCCTCCATCAACTACGATAAGTTCAAAATCATAAGGCCATACCTTTAAATCAGCAATAAGAAGAGGGAGGTGACTTGCTTCATTTAAAGTTGGTATGATGATGCTGAGAGTCGGAAACTTTTGTAATCTAGCCATTTTGACAAATCCATAATATTATCCAAATCATTTTTAGTTTGAAGAAGTTGATAATTGATTTGATTTAACGATGCTATTTGAATTGTTTGTTTAAGTACTTTGTTAGTTCCCCAGCTTATACCAGAAAATGGCCAGGAACATAATGGATTTAAAAAATTTTTTGATAGTCCTATAAGCCAATATCCTCCATCAATTGAAGGGCCTAAAACCATGTCTTTATGATTAAGTGTTTGGATAGCCTGCATTAATTCAAAATGTGAGATTGAGGGTAAATCAGTTCCAATTAGTAAGATAGGTTTTCTAGTTTGTTGAGAAAGTTTTTTTTCAGCATGAGTCTTTAAAAACTGTCTTTTCATTTTTGTTCCTAGATTTCCAGGACCTTGAATCGCGACCGTTTTGATTTTATGTATTATTGCCCATCTTTTTGCGGCTTTGATACCAATACCATCGATGGCAACTTTAATATTTGCTAGGCCTCTTCTTTCAATTTCTTTGGCTACGCTAATTGTGTGATGCGTTAGTTTCTCTTGTACCTTTGCTGCTTTAAATGACCCTATATCTTTTGACAAACGACTTTTACATCTATATATCGCATTCCATCTTGTCATCAAAATTATAGTTGGTTTATTTTTGTTGTTATTCTCTTTTGTAGTTGATGTTTTGCTTTTAATAAGATACATATTTACTATTTTCGGATTATTCAATATTTTGGAAGCTTAAGTTACTATTCATTTCATCTGATTAATTTTTGTTCTGAAAAAAATAAATATTTATTTGCATTTATCTTTCTAATCCATTGCGATAGTTGCTTTTTGGTATGACACAACACAACTCTTACAACTGGATTCCCAGATTTAAGAATGACTGATTAGAGTTTTTAGCTACACTCATATTCCATTAGGTAATGCATGTGCCAGCTAGCAATGAGCTATGGACGAAGGTGCAGCAATTATTGCAAAAGAATTTAAGTAAGCCTTCATACGAAACATGGATACGTCCGGCGGAATTCTTTGATTTCAAAGATGGTTGTTTGACTTTGGTCGCTCCAAATAGTTTTTCCAGTGATTGGTTAAGAAAAAATTATTCTCATACAATTGAAGAGATTGCATCAGAGATATATGGGCATGAAGTTAAAGTTTACATAAAAGTAAAGGAAGAATTTCGATCAAATAAAAATAGTACAAACAAGACTTTTTCAAATGTAGAAAATAAAGCATTAGGCCCTCGTGAAAATTCAGGCTTCCTATCAAAGCAAGCCTCAACAAAAAAAAACTTGCCGGGTTTAAATCTTCGATATGTTTTTAATAGATTTGTTGTAGGTCCTAATAGTCGGATGGCGCATGCTGCAGCAATGGCAGTAGCTGAGGCTCCAGGTCGAGAGTTTAATCCATTATTTATTTGTGGAGGAGTTGGCCTGGGTAAGACCCATTTAATGCAATCTATTGGTCATTACAGATTGGAAATCGACCCAGATGCAAAGGTTGCTTACGTTTCTACTGAGACGTTTACCAACGATTTAATAGTTGCTATTAGAAAAGATGGAATGCAAGCTTTTAGAAATAGATATAGAGAAGCTGATTTGATTTTGGTTGACGATATTCAATTTATAGAGGGTAAAGAATATACTCAAGAAGAATTCTTTCACACCTTTAATGCTTTACATGAGGCAGGTAGGCAAATAGTTCTTACAAGTGATAGGCCTCCAAGTCAAATACCTCGTTTGCAAGAACGATTGATTTCAAGATTCTCAATGGGACTAATAGCAGATATCCAAGCCCCCGATTTGGAGACGAGAATGGCAATATTACAGAAAAAAGCTGAGCATGAGAGGATGCGTTTGCCGAGAGATTTGATTCAGTTTATCGCAGGACGATTTACTTCTAATATAAGAGAATTAGAAGGAGCATTTACTCGTGCTGTTGCATTTGCCTCTATAACTGGATTGCCAATGACAGTGGAATCAGTAGCACCTATGCTTGATCCTACTGGACAGGGAGTAGAAGTTAAACCTAAACAAGTATTAGAGAAAGTCGCTGAGGTCTTTGGCGTTACGGAGGAGGAAATGCGTAGTTCAAGTAGACGTAGGCCTGTTAGTCAGGCACGACAGGTAGGCATGTATCTAATGCGCCATGGAACAGATTTAAGTCTTCCTCGTATTGGAGAATCTTTTGGGGGAAAAGACCATACAACAGTCATGTATGCTATTGAACAAGTAGAAAAAAAATTGTCAAGTGAGCCGCAATTAGCAAGTCAAGTTCAAAAAGTAAAAGATCTTCTTCAGATCGATTCACGAAAACGTCGTTGAATTTAATTTTTGAAAGTTAGATCAATTTTAGATATTAATTAAACGGTAAAGGATTTTGATCTAGCCTGTTACTAATTGGTATTTTAGGACCTTGATCGATACCATCAATATTTGCAGTACGTTCAAGAGCTTGTCTAAATAATCTTCCGGATAATAAAGGCATATCTCTTGGAACTGAAATTCTATCTCGTAGGTAACGTAACGCAGAGGCGCTTTTTACCTCAGGAGGGCAATCTTTTTTTGAAATCATAGAAGTTAAGGCTGCTCTCAAAGGCTGATCAAATAATTTATTTTTCATGGGGCTAACAGCAATGATTTTTTCTTTATGTTTCATTACCCTTTCTATAGCTATTGCCTCAAATTGTTGTGCAGAGTTTTGATTGTTTTTGGAGTCTACAAGCTCTAATTTCCCTAACCCAGTACCTATATCAATTTTATGGGCATAGGTTTGTTGGGTTGCATTTGAATAGGTAAAACAACCTCCCATTTGAGGAGGTAAATCATGAGCATGAGTGTGAAAATCTCCCTGACTTCCTCTATATTCCTCAAGTTTTTCAAGATTTTCAAGCCATCTATTTATAAAAGGGTGTTCTTCTCTTAATGAAAATCCTTTGTAGTAAGCCAATGAGGCATTCATCCTTTCAACATATGGAATAAAAATAACATCAGCTGATCCGGGCTTTTCTCCATGTTTTGTTGATATTGGTGTGAGCCATCCTGAAGCATGTTTTTGTAGCTCTTTTTCAAATTTTTTGGCGACACTTCTGAAATTTTCTTTCTTTTGTTCTTCTTGGGTTTGGAAAAGAGAATTACGACATAACCAATTACACCATGATGAGAATAATTCTCTTTCAAGTCTTCTATGCTCTAGGACTTTCCTCTCATTTAGCGGTTGACCTAAAGGACCATAAATTTCTTCCAGAACAAATAAGATTTCATCGCTTTCTGTGATTACATGATTATCAATTTCGATTGCAGGGAGCATTCCTGAGGGTACTTTTCTTAAATACCATCTTTCTTTTTCCCCATAGCAACGCATTGTAACTTTTTTAATCCTGTAAGGAATTTTCTTAAGCTCCAACCAAATCCAAACTTTTTGGCAGTAGGGACACCAAGCATGATTGTCTCTGTAAAGGGTAATAATTGCCTCGGATTCACTTTTGTTAAATAGACGAAGTAAGGAATACGGGTTATTTAAGCCGTTGATTTGATCAATTGGATCAGCTGCATATGTTGCTAATTCTTCCCAACTCATTGCATTTCTGGTTGGATTCATTTTTTTCAACAAGAATAGGGAAATAATACTAGGTTGCAAAATTGAAAAGGTCTTTTGATTTAATTGTCATTGGTGCAGGATCTGGTGGATTGGCTGCTGCAAAGAAAGCAGCTAGTTATGGGGCATCTGTTGCTATCGTCGAGGGTGATCTTGTTGGAGGAACATGTGTAATCAGAGGTTGTGTTCCGAAAAAATTATTAGTGTGTGGGTCATCTCTCTCAGAAAGTTTTTTGTCTGCACCATCTTATGGCTTTGATTTTGATAATTTAAAGATCAAGTCAGAACTTTTATTAGCTAATGTTCGGAGAGAAGTTCAAAGGCTCAATGAATTACATGAGAATTTTTTATATAAGGCTAATGTGGAACTTTTTAAAGGTTGGGGAGAGTTTAAAAATACAAATTGTGTTGTCATAAAAAATCGACGAAATGGAGAGATCTTAAATGAACTTTATGGAGAAAAAATTCTTATTGCAGTAGGGGGTAGACCTAAAAGACCAAATATCGAGGGGGCTTTTTTAGGTTGGACAAGTGATGATATGTTTCTTCTTAAAAACTTTCCGAATAAAATTACAATTGTTGGTGCAGGCTATATCGCGTGCGAATTTGCATGCATACTGCAGGGATTAGGTGTTGAAGTTACACAATTGGTTAGAGGTGAAAGAATCTTGAAAGGATTTGATTTCGAACTTGCTTCATCATTAACGGAGGTAATGAAAAATAAGGGTATTAATTTGAACTTCGGAGAGAATATTGCTTCGATAAAAGGAACACCTGGATCTTTAATTATAAGTACAAATAAAGATAGAGAGTTTAATTCCGGAGGGTTGCTTTTTGCTATTGGTAGGGAGCCTTTTATAGAGGGGCTGAAGTTAGAAGAATCTGGCGTAGAAATTTTTGAAAATAAAATCAAAGTTAATAGTGAAAGTAAAACAAATATTTCTAATATTTTTGCTATAGGAGATGTAACTGACAGGATTAACTTGACACCTGTCGCAATTGATGAAGGTAGAAAGTTTGCTGATAGAAATTATGGTGAGTCAAGTTGTAAGGTTAATTATGATTTTGTTCCTTATGCTGTATTTAGTCAGCCTGAAATTGCTTCTGTTGGCATAACTGAAGAGAAAGCTATCCAATCGATGGGGGAAGATAATATTAAAGTATACAGATCAATATTTAGGCCCTTATCTAAATCATTGCCAAAATCTGGCTCTAAATGTATCTTAAAGTTAATAGTTGATAAAAATAATAATAAAGTTTTGGGATGTCACATGATTGGTGATAATGCATCTGAAATTATTCAAATGGCCTCGATTTCTCTAATGCTAGGAGCGAAAAAATCTGATTTTGATAATACAATGGCATTACACCCTACAATAGCTGAGGAATTTGTGACAATGAGATGATTCATTGTAAAGTATCAGTTATTAGAACTTTTTCTTAGCCTTAACCAGTAAGAAATTGTTTTATATATAATAATTATTATTGATAATGATATGGCTATAAAAACTAATTCTTTGAATGTTGAATGCAAGCTTGGTAAGGTCAGAGGTATTATTTTATCTGCAATGTAAAGCATATATAATCCTAATAAAACACCACCTTCACCTCTACTTATTATTCCTTTGGTCCAAAAAATGGGCATGCAAGCAAGTGTAGTAATTACCATGATAGGAATATCCTTAGTTATTAGTAAATCTTCAACAACTAAACCACTGCCTCCAGAAAATACCGAACAGCTACCTAAAACTAGTAATTGATTTAATAAACAACTTCCTATTACGTTACCTATTGCTAGATCAGTTTGACCACGAATAGCAGCAACTAATGACGTGATTAACTCAGGTAAAGAGGTGCCCAGTGAAACTATCGTTAACCCAATTATAGCTTCACTTATCCCTAGTAATCCTGCAATTGTCGATGCGCCTTCTATTAACAGTCGTGATCCAAGAGTAAGCAAGAAAATACCACTTAATAATTTCATGCCTGCTTTTAATAAACTTGTTGAATCTTTTTCTATATTGATTTCTGGCTCAGCTTCTTGGCTCTTTTGAGGCTCCTCTCTTGCTGTGCGTATTTCCCAAGTGGTATTAATTATTAGCGCAACTATCAAAGCTAATCCAAATTGCCAAGTTATTAGCCCTGAAGCTGCCATCCCCCAAACTGCAGTTGATACTCCTAAAAGAAGAGGAATGTCTCTCCTTACAAGACGACTTTCAACTCTTAAAGGTCGTAAAAGTGCACTTCCTCCTAGAACTACCATCACATTGAAGATATTGCTACCAACAATGTTGCTCAAAGCAAGACTGTCTGATCCAGTGAGCGAGGAGTTAACACTCACAAATAGCTCAGGTGCACTTGTTCCGAGAGATACTATTGTTAAACCAATAACTAGTTGAGGAATTCCAAGAATTAAGGCTAAAGCTACAGACCCTTGAATAAAGAACTCTCCACCGCTAAAAAGTATAAATATTCCAGTAATAAGCTCTAAAAATGACAATAACATTGATGGCATAATTAAGTGGTTTATTGAGGAACTAAATTAGTGAATTAATATTTATTATTTCAATTTGGTATTCTCATAATATCTTAGCTCTTTATTGATACTTGAAGACTTATTGAACAAGGTTTAATAAGATATACATTGAGAAAGCTTTAATCCTGTGGATGTTTCTGTTAATCAAATCTCATTATTGAAGCCGGATGATTGGCATCTTCACTTGAGAGATGGAAAGATCCTTAAAGGTATTTTAAGGCATACCGCAGATGTGTTTTGCCGTGCAATCATCATGCCTAATCTTGATCCTCCGATAACCACTTTAGACCAAGCAAAAGAGTATAAAAAAAGAATTATTCAGTCTATCCCAGAAGGTGTTTCTTTTACTCCATTAATGACAGCATATCTTACAGATGATATGCCTTCACAAGTACTAGAGAAAGGCTTTAGAGAAGGTGTTTTCCATGGAGCAAAGCTCTATCCAGCTAATGTAACAACTAATTCCTCTTATGGGGTTACAGATATAGGTAAAATCGACAATTTATTTGAGACGATGGAAAAAATTGGTATGCCATTATTGATTCATGGAGAAGTGACCAATTTCAATGTTGATGTGTTTGATAGAGAAGCTGTTTTTATTGAACGTCATCTTGAACCATTATTACGAAGATTTTCATCACTTAAAGTGGTTTTAGAACATATCACGACCATAGATGCAATTGATTTTGTGGAAAACAGTCAGTTTGATATAGCAGCTACAATCACACCTCATCATCTACATATCAATCGAAATGCAATGTTCAATGGCGGTTTAAGAAGTGATTTTTATTGCTTACCCACAGCCAAACGGGAAATTCATCGTATTGCCCTGAGACAAGCGGCTACTAGTGGTAAATCTTGCTTTTTCCTTGGAACTGATTCAGCACCTCATACCCGTAGGTTTAAGGAAAGTTCATGTGGATGTGCAGGAATTTTTAACGCCCCTTTCGCTTTGGAAAGCTATTTAAAAGTTTTTGAAGAAGAAAATGCAATAGATAGGTTTGAAGCTTTTTCAAGTATTAATGGAGCAACTTTTTATGGATTACCATTAAACACAGAGAGAATAACATTAGTTAAAAAAGATATTTCTGTACCAAAAATTATTGACGTTGGATTAGATGGTGATCCCGATGATTTTGTAAAACCATTTCATTCTGGAGAAACTCTGGGCTGGGCAGTACTGGCTGTGTAGGGAGATTGGTGAATGATTCTTCTAAAGATTATTTAACACTAGATATTCTTAAGAGTACTGATTTAAGCACATACGTTTACGCTAATATGTAAATGGCTTAGAGTTGAATCTCTAGCAATGCGATAATCCTTGCTATCACTGGGGAGTGTGGCGGAATTGGTAGACGCACCAGACTTAAAATCTGTTGGCCGCTTTTTGGCCGTGGGGGTTCAAGTCCCCCCACTCCCATGATGTTTTGTATTTCGACTGTGTGTTTAATCCCTTTTGGATTAATAAGTGCTGTTAATCCGATAATTACATTATTTGCTTATGTGGTATTGGGAGGGTTGTATTTATTGGTAGTTCCTTTATTTCTTTTTTATTGGATGAATAATCGTTGGAATGTTATGGGAAAGTTTGAACGCCTTTTTATGTATGGTCTTGTTTTTCTTTTCTTCCCTGGAATGGTTGTGTTTGCACCATTTCTTAATTTAAGAATGAATGGGAAAAAGGAGTCTTGAACTTTGACAAGAGCACAGGTTTTTCAAATAGGTTTGTTCGTTTTTGTGTTGGGAGCCTTAGGATATGAGGTTTTTCAGCTACTTGGATTTGAATCAATATCTGCTGGTATTGCAACACAATTAATATTGATTTTAATTATCTTTGCATGGACAGTTTCTTACCTTTTTAGGGTTTTTTCTGGGAATATGACGTTTATGGAGCAACGTAAACGTTACAGAGATGCTTATGAAAAACTGACTGATAAAAAAATTAAAGAAAAGTTTGATGCTATGACAGATAAAGAAAAAAATGAATTACTAAAAACCATTGAGGAAGAAAGTATTGAAGAAACTTAAGTTTTAATTACTAAGTCTCAACAATTTTCTACTCTTATGGATATAAAAATGATAAAAAAGATAGATACCCAAGGCTTAGACCATTGAAAAGTACAAATATCAGTAGGTCCTTTTCCAAAATAAAAGAGGAGAAAAGAATCGCGCTAATGCCTTTCCTTATGGCAGGTGACCCTGATCTAGAAACTACAGCAAAAATTTTGTTAGAACTTCAAGCAAATGGCGCTGACATGATTGAGCTAGGAATTCCATATAGTGATCCTTTAGCAGATGGGCCGATTATTCAATTAGCAGCTTCTAGAGCGCTCTCTGCAGGAACTTCTCTTGACAGAGTTTTTAAAATGTTGTCTGAATTGAGATATCAATTGACAATACCAATAATTTTATTTACTTACTCCAATCCACTTATTAATAAAGGTCTGGAGGAATTTTGTTTACAAGCTTCAAAAGTAGGTGTCTCTGGACTTGTTGTTCCTGACCTTCCTTTAGAGGAGGCAGAAAAACTTTCTGAGATAGCTGAATCCAAAGAAATTGATTTGGTTTTACTTGTTGCTCCTACAACACCCAAAGATAGGATGAAAAAAATTGCAGAGACTTCTAATGGGTTTACTTATCTTGTTAGTGTTACTGGAGTAACAGGAGAAAGGTCCTCCCTAGAAGAAAATGTTGGTTCTCTTGTTAAACAACTAAAACTCTCTTCATCTAGTCCAATTGCTGTGGGTTTTGGTATCTCGGAGGTTAAACATATTCATCAAGTTAGAGAGTGGGGCGCTGATGGTGCAATTGTTGGTAGTGCATTAGTTAAAAGGATTGCTAATGCCTCTATCGGAATGAAAGTTGAAGAGGCTGGCTTTTTTTGTAAAGAACTAAGAGCTGCAACTTACTAATATTTTTATAAATAGCAACAGATCAAGCTGGATATTGAATTCTTTTCTATGTTTTAGCTTGAAAAAAATTGTCTTTATTTAACTTCAAAACTATGGATCAATTTGTCCTTTGGGGTTCTTACTGTGAAGACGCTCTAATAAAGAGAACACCTTTTAGGGAAGAGCATCTTCGTAGACTCTCATTACTTAAGGAAGATGGTGTCCTAATAACATTAGGACCGACAAAATGTAATAAATATGTTTTTGGAATATTTAAATCTGATGACATTGAGCATATAAAAAGTCTTATCAAAGAGGACGTTTATTGGAAAGAGGGTATATGGACTGATTTCGAAGTTTACTCCTGGATCCAGGCTTTTTGAGCTTGTTCCCAGACCCAATCAGCTACAATTTGATCGCCATTGTCTCCTAATTCATCTTCATAACCATTCATCATTCCAATCCCTTGTCTTGCTATCTTCGCTATAGCTTCTTGATTGTCAATTCCATTACGCTTCAGTGATGAAATCTTCAGATTCTTTGATCTTCTGATGATATTTCCGCCATTAATGTGACACCCCGCACAGTTGTTTTTGAAAAGATTTTCACCTAAATCTTTTTCCAGTGCATTTATGTCCTTCGGCAAACTTAAATAAAAAAATATTAAACAAATATTGATAAGCAAAAAAAATGTCAATCTTTTTTTCATGGCTTTGTTCTTTAGTTGTTGAAATTAATTTTTGAAAGGTCCTCGCAAATTTCATCAAGAAGATCCAGTTGTCCAGATGAATTTAATTCAAGGCTCTTTTCTTCTTCTCCTTCATCTTTTTTCCATACTTCTTCAACTTCGCAAAGTCGCTTTGCAATTATTGGAATACCACCAGAGATAAAATCTTTTTTTAAAAAATCAATTAAAGTTGGCATTCTTGCTGAAGGAAGGTTAAGACTTTGGCAAAGTTCTACTTGTGTTCTTCCTGTCTGTCTTAACCAATCTTTGATAAGAAGTATGAGATCTTCTTCGATTTCTTTTGACCAGTGCTCTTTGCTCATAGAGGAAACCATTTATCAAGCTTAGATTTAGCTCTAAACTTTATCTCTGGAGTAATGTGATGTTGCCAAAGACTAATTACAGCAGTTAGGGCCACAAGATCATCACTAAACCCTGAGGCAGGAATGAAGTCGGGAATTAAATCAACAGGAACAATTAAATAAGTGAGTGCTCCCATGATAGATATCCTCACCTGAGGAGGTGTTGAATTATCCATGATTAGTTCAAATCCCTCTAAAGCGGGCTGCGCAATTGCTCTTCCTGCTCTTACTAAGATTTTTTTAAGTACGCCCTCGTCGATAACAGAACTTTCAAGTACTTCTGCTTCAAATACTTCTTTATCTGAGTTTCTTGGAAAAACCAAAATTAAATACTTGTCTCTAAAAGACCGCTTTGAATACTAGTCTTTCTCAATTTCCTTAGTGCGCGTTGAACTACTTGTCTGCAATATTCCCTACTACAATTCATTTGCCTAGCCACTTCGGCTAGCGTTCTCCATTCATTAGATCCATCTAGGCCAAATCTAAGACTTAGTATCGTTCTTTCTTTTGGTGTGAGGTTTGATTTATCCAATAATGACCAAGCTGAAGCACTTCTCTCTGCTGATTCGGCTAGTTCCATAGGAGGAACCTCCTCACTGGGGAGAAGATCGACAAGCTCTGAGGGGTCTGCTTTAGATTTCACTGCACCTTGCAAACTTACTGTGATACTTCTCAACTCGCATGCAAGCAATTCTTCTACTTCTTCTAAAGGTATTTTCATGTGTATTGCTATTTGGTTGGTGGAGGGATGAACCCCAAGTTCTTGCATTAGTCGAGACTTTGCGGCACGAAGTTTTGTTAGCTTTTCATTGATGTTTACAGGGATTCTTATAGTTCTACTTTGCGTTGACAGTGCTCTATTTAAACCTTGTCTAATCCACCAATAAGCGTAGGTTGAAAATCGATGACCTCTTTTGGGATCGTATTTCTCAACAGCTCTAGTTAAACCTAGGGTACCTTCTTGTATTAAATCTAGAAGATCAAGTCCTTTGCCTTGATAGCGCTTAGCTAAATTTACAACTAGCCTCAAATTTGCTGTAATCATTTGATTTTTGGCCTTTTCACCTGCTTTAAGTGTTTTCTTCTCTGCTCTTGAATATTCGCATTCTGGCCCATTCCCTCCAGCTTGTTGGCAACGTTCAGTAAGTGCAACCATGGCTTGCACTTCTCTACCCATTGTGAGTTCTTGCTCTGGGGTGAGCAATTCGTGTCTTCCTATCTCTCCAAGAAAGTCGCTTAATGAACTCACGATTTATTCCTCCTTATATTAATAACCTAGAGAAAAATTGTTTACTTTCAATAGGCGTAATAAAGTGTTCGGAATTTATTATTTATATTTTATCTGTTTTTCAAGCCTTAATCGGGTCAAATAAGTTTCCGAAAGGCTACTTTATTTTTTTTTTGCTTTTTAAAAAGAGGGAATAGATAAATTATTTTTTTTAAATTTCTCTCAAAACCATTGATATGAAAGAAATGTTTTCTTGTTATCTTTTTTTATAAAACTCTTTAAAAATTTTTCTGACTCGAATAATTATTTTCAAGCGTATTCATGATTCTAACTTAACCATATTCTAACAAAGATTTAAGAAAGCAGTTTAATTCGTTTTTCTCTTATTCAAGACTTTTTTAAATTTTATCCTTTGTATTTCTACCAAGAAATTTCTTTCTAAATAAATAAATAAATTATATAAGAGTTTTCTTTTTGCTACTGATTTCTTCTTGGAGCACTTCTTCTGCTAACTAAAACTTTTAGAACGTCTTCCCAGGAAACGTTTTGATGGGCTAAAGAAACTTGCATATGGAAAAGTAGATCTGCAGCCTCATTAGCAACTGATATCGGATTTTTATCTTTACAAGCCATAATAAACTCGGCCGTTTCTTCGCCTATCTTTTTTAGGATTTTATTATCGCCTTCCTTTAGAAGACTATTTGTATAGCTCCCTTCCTCCGGATTGCTTTTACGACTTTCTATGACTTTGAATAATTCACTACAAGCATCAGATGGAGGATGAAGAACCTCTTTATTTGTTTCTAAATCTTTAAAGAAACAACTTCTTTTCCCTGTATGACATGCTATTGAACCAATTTGCTCAATTGATAAAAGTACTGTATCTGAATCGCAATCAGTCCTAATACCTTTCAATTTTTGAAAATGACCACTAGTTTTACCTTTGTGCCAAAGTTCTTTTCTTGAACGACTCCAATAGTGAACTTCACCAGACTCTAATGTTTTCGTAATGGATTCTTTGTTCATCCATGCCAGCATTAAAATTGAGCCATCAACCCAATCTTGAGCTATGGCTGGGATCAAGCCGTTTTGATCAAAATGTAAATTATCTATAAAATGCATTTTTAATTAAGCCAATTAGGCTGTACAAATCTAACTATTTAAATTTAAACCTCTATTGGTTTTTTATTCATCTTTTTATGACGATTAAAGATATTCCGTTTACTTGCTCAAAGCATTTTAAAAACTATCCCTGCACTCATCGTCAGTGGAAACATAAAGGACACTGTCGTTATATTCATGGTTATAGTCGAAGCTTTACCTTTTGTTTTGCTTCAAATGGACTTGATGAAAATGGCTTCGTTGTCGATTTTTCAAGTCTGAGACCTTTGGAAGATAAGTTAAGAGAACATTTTGATCATACTTTTTTAGTCAATTTTGATGACCCTCATCTTGAAACATGGAAAAAACTTCACTCTGAAGAAGTATTGGATCTTAGAATCATGAATAATGTTGGGATGGAATCAACGGCTGAATTGGTTTGGGGATGGGCTAATGACCTTTTGTTTTCAAGAGATAAAGGTAGATCTTGTTGTTGGAAAGCCATAGCCTATGAAAATGAAATTAATTCTGCTAGTTACACCTTTCCCCCTGAGTGGTTTAACTTTGAAATCCTAAGATGATTAAGTTGATATGCAATTAGATCCCTTAGCCTTTCCCACTTTAGTTGAAAATTAATTTTGATTCTTTCTTCTCTATTTTTATAGTGCTTCCTTCTTTATATCTGCCTTTAAGAAGATGTTTTGCTATCTCACTTTCTAATTCTTTTTGAATCACTCTTTTTAAAGGTCTTGCACCATAGCTGGGATTGTATCCAATTTCAGTGATAAAAGACAGAACATCATTATTTATCTCAAGCGCGATTCCTTTCGCTTCTAATCTTTTTCTTAAACGATTTAATTGTAAATCAACTACTTTAAGTAGAGTTTCTTTTTTAAGTGGTTCGAAATGAATTATTTCATCAAGTCTGTTTAGGAACTCAGGTCTGAAATTTAATTTTAGTTGTTGATTAATAAGACTATCTGTATTTGACGAGAGATTATTCTCTATATCTTTATCAATGATTAATTCACTTCCTAAATTACTCGTGAGAATAATAATAGTATTTTTGAAGTTTGTTGTTCTTCCCTGTCCATCAGTTACTCGGCCTTCGTCAAGTATTTGTAGCAATACATTGAATACATCTTTATGTGCTTTTTCAATTTCATCAAAGAGCAAAACGCAATAAGGTTTTCTTCTAATTGCTTCTGTTAATTGTCCACCTGCTTCGTAACCAACGTAACCAGGAGGCGCGCCAATTAAACGACTTATAGAATGTTTTTCCATATATTCAGACATGTCTAATCTTATAAGGGCATTTTCACTATCAAATAGTTGAGAAGCCAAAGCTTTAGATAATTCTGTTTTGCCGACGCCTGTGGGTCCTAAAAATAAAAAAGTTGCTATAGGTCTACTTGGATCATTAAGTCCTGTTCTTGATCTTTGTATTGCAGAAGATATGGACTGAACCGCTTTATTTTGACCAATAACTTTTTTATGAAGCTCAAATTCAAGATTGAGTAATTTTTCAATTTCAGTTTGAGCAAGTCTTTTTACAGGGATAGATGTCCATTTGGCAATTATTTCCGCGACATCATCAGCTATAACCTCTTCTCTCAAAAGTGATTTTTCAGCATTTTGAGAGGAATTTTTTAAATTAAGCTCTTTAGATTTTAAATTTTGTTGATAATTTGCCAGGGTGCCATATTCAAGTTCGGCAGCCTTGTTGAGGTCATAATTCCTTTTTGCTTTTTCTATTTCGAGTTGTACTTTCTCAATTTCTTCTTTAAGTGTTGAGATCTCCTCGATTGAGTCTTTTTCTGCTTTCCATTTCTTGTTTACTTCAAGTTGATTCTTTGTTAAAAAGGCGAGTTCAGTATTAATTAATTCGAGTCTCTCTTTACTTGAAATATCTGATTCACCTTCCAAAGATAATTTCTCCATTTCAAGTTGGATGATTTTTCTATCTATTTCATCAATTTCTTCTGGTTTTGATGTGATTTCCATCTTTAAACGTGAGGCAGATTCATCTATCAGATCAATAGCTTTATCTGGTAAAAACCTCTCAGGGATATACCTATCACTCAATGTTGCAGCAGCTATGAGAGCGTTATCAGAGATACGAACACCATGATGGACTTCATATCTTTCTTTTAGCCCACGTAAGATTGAAATCGTATCTTGGACAGAGGGTTGTTTTACAAGTATTTGCTGAAATCTCCTTTCTAAAGCTGGGTCTTTTTCAAAATATTCTCTATGTTCATTTATCGTTGTTGCACCAATACATCTAAGTTCACCTCTGGCAAGCATCGGCTTTAAAAGATTACTAGCGTCCATTGCGCCACCACTCGCTCCTGCCCCAACAACAGTATGAATTTCATCGATGAACAAAATTATTTTCCCTTCTGAATCAGTGACATTTTTAAGTACTGATTTGAGTCTTTCTTCAAATTCACCGCGGAATTTTGCACCTGCTATTAGTGCTCCCATGTCCAAGGAAATTAGTTGACGGTTCTCTAGGGACGTTGGGACATCTCCATTGATAATTCTTTGTGCTAGACCCTCAATAATTGCGGTCTTACCGACACCAGCCTCACCAATTAATACCGGATTGTTTTTAGTTCTTCGACTAAGTATTTGAATCGTTCTTCTGATTTCCTCATCTCTTCCAATTACAGGATCTAATTTCCCATCTCTAGCGGCAGAAGTAAGGTCTAGACCATATGTTTGAAGAGCTTCGTAGCTGTTTTCGGCATTTTTCTGGGTCACTTTCTTGTCACCTCTGATAACCTTTATAGCCTCAAGAAGACTATCTTTGTTGATTTGATTCTTTTCAAACAATTTATGGCAAATCCTCTCATCATCAAATAGGGAAATCACTAAATGTTCACTTGAGATGAAATCATCATTGAAAGATTGTTTAATATTTTTTGATCTTGAAATTGATAAAGATATATTCTTACCGAAGAAAATTGACTCTTGAGCTGTTTTCATTTTTGGTTGGTTCTTTATAAAATCTTCAATTTCTTTAAGCAGACTTTTTATAGATCCGCCTGACCTTTCTATTGCTTTTATTGTGATTTCATTTCTCTTTAAAAGAGAACAAAGAAGATGTTCTGTTTCTAAAATCTGATGTTTTTCAGTTAATGCTAAGTCTTTTGCATCAATGATCCCTTGCCAAGCACTGTTAGTAAAATCATCAGGATTTAGCTTCATCCTAAAAAATAATTGTCAAATTTATATTATTCAAATTTTTGAATATATAAATATAAGAAAACCGACCTATATTGACTTGAAAAAAATATATTTTTTAGATTACTTGAAGTCTTTGGAAAAATTAGGTGAGATTTTTACAGCTTAAAATTACCTTCTATATATCTATTCTTCATATTGAGTAGTAGTTTTATCATATTTAAAATCCACAAATTTGATGGTGAGTAAAACCTTTTGTTTAACTAGATATAAATCTGTTGATGTTTAAAATTTCTATAGTTTTTCTTTTCAAAAAATCGTGCTCAGTGGTTTTGATTAAGTTTCTAAATATATTTTGACAAAAAAAAGATGGGGTCTCCCCCATCTTCCCTTAATTCTTATGGAGTTTTAGTTGACTACGATTTTCCCAACCATTCCTGCACCCCTGTGAGGCTCGCAGTAAAAGTCGTAAGTTCCAGCTGTGCTAAAAGTTCTCTCCCAAGATTCTCCTGGAGCAAAAGCTAAATCTGGATGACTTAGATCGTCATTTCCATCAAAAACTGCATTATGAGGAGCTAGTTTGTTGTTTACAAACTTTACGGTGTCCCCAGCGCTTATGTTTACGGTGCTTGGTTCGAATGCAAGCATTCCAGCATCGGTACCAAGCTTAACTTCAACAGTTGAAGCATTCACGTTGGAAACTCCAATTACTAGGAATGTAAAGAAAGCAAATAACGCTGTTGAAATAGAACGAATCATGAAATTAATTCTTTTCTTTTTTTAATTTTACTACTTTAGCTTCTATTTACCATTTTAGTGCTTAGTTAAACCAGAATTATGTAAAACTTGACTTAGAGTTTTTGCATAGCTTATACCTCCGAAGGTTTCAGGAGAAGTTACAGGCTCATGTATAAAGTTTTTTTGTCTAAGACTAAATCTATCCCAGTTTGTAATTTGAATTGGGAGTACTATAGTTAAAAGTTCTATAAGCCAAGTCCAGAGTGGAATTTGAGGGACTTTACTCATTCCTTTCCATTTAAGGAGCGTTTGAATAACTACATCAATACTTATGTATGGTTGCCCTAGAACGTATTTTCTTATTTTAGAGCCAGAAACAGGTTGTTCAGGGTCGAAATTATAGGTTGCTAGATGCCCGCAAATGAAAGCAATGTCTGCCGCATGAATAAAATGAAACCTTGAGAATAATTTTATCCATCTTGCCAGCCAGACCCACTTCAATGCATCTCTCAGACCTTTTGTAAGATAGCTAGTTGGAAATTTGCTTTTGCCGTCTAAACGTCCTCCAAAAACTAGTGTTGGAAAAACAGCGATAATCTTCGATGATAGAAAATGAGATTCGAGCTGTTGGAGGCATTGTGCTTTTGTTTGTATGTACTCTGTTCCATAGGTAAAAGCTTCAGGTAATAAATTTAAGTTTCTATCAAGAACACTTGCAGTTGAGAAATAAATAATTTGCTTGATTTTGGAAGGATTTAGTAAATTGAGCAAATTTTTTACTGCATCAATATTTACCTCTTGCGCTCTTTTGGGATCACCCCAAGCAGTTGCTGTATGAATAACTCTGTTGACTTCTGAAATTTCTTTTTTGAATTTATTTGATTCTCTCAGGTCTCCTACTAAAACTTTAACCCTTGGATTTTCTAAATTTATTGAAGTTATTTTTTTAGGATCTCTAACCCATAAAAATAATTCTGAACTTGAGTTTTCTATTAGCCAATTTGCTATGTATTGTCCAACACATCCACTTGCTCCAGTGATCAGGATTATTTCGTTTTTCAAGATGAAGCTTTTATAAGTTCATTGACATTCTTACCAGCCTCAAAAAATACTCTCGCATTTTCTTCTGGTGTCCCAGGAAGTATTCCATGGCCAAGGTTAAGAATATGTTTTCTACCTTTTGCCTTTTTGACCACGTCAACAATTCTAGATCTAATCGCCTCAGGAGTACCAAACAAAAGTCCTGGATCAACATTTCCTTGGACTCCGACTCTTTGAGGCAGTCTTTTTAGTCCATCTGCCATGTCAACAGTCCAATCTAGAGAGACTATATCTACTCCAGTTTGTCCCATCCTTTCAAGAACTCCAGCACTGCCAGAGATGTATAAAATCATAGGTGTATTCGGATGCTTTTCTTTTACTAAATTGACTACTTTTTGTTGATAAGGTGCTGCAAACTCGTCGTAATCTTGTGGGCTTAATTGTCCTGCCCATGAATCAAACATTTGAACTACTTGGGCACCAGATTCTATTTGGTAGGACAAATAGTTTGCAATTGATTCTGCAAAATGATTTAAAAGTTGATGCAGTAGTTCTGGCTCTTGGAATGCCATCGCCTTAATAACTGCATAATTTTTGCTGCTTTTCCCCTCTACAACATATGCAGCAAGAGTCCAAGGAGCACCTACAAACCCCAGGACTGCAGCCTTGTTCCCAACGCTTTCTCTTAGCCTTCCTAGGACTTCCCCAACAAAAGACATGCTTTCTTTTGGTTGAAGGGGCTTTAGGTCTTTAACTTGTTTGAGGGTTCTTATTGGGTCATTTATTAACGGTCCTTTGCTTTCAACGATGTCAAAGTTAATTCCCATTCCAGGAAGTGGAGTCAAAATATCAGAAAAAAGTATTACTCCATCTGGTTGAAAAGCTTTAAAAGGTTGCATTGAAATTTCATAAGAAAGATCGGGGTTTTCGGATCTTTCCCTGAAACTCGGATGGTTATCACGCAGGTCACGATATACCTTCATGTATCTCCCCGCTTGGCGCATCATCCAAACTGGGGGCCTTTCAACATTTTCTCCGCGAGCTGCACGAAGTAGTAGAGGAGTAGTTTCGTTCATTATTTTGTCCTTTTAAGCAAAAAACTTACATGAATCAGTAACTTGAAAATCATGAAATTACGTTCTCTGCAAAAGTTCGTTATACCTTTTGAATTTTTACATCCGGACGACTGTTGAAATTAGATTATGAGTCAAGGTTGAAACATTTCTATTCGAGGAGGGTTAATTCTTGTTTGATTTATGCTTGAGAATGAGAACACTAAGAGGCGGGAGGCATAGATCTATAGAATTTTCATAGCCGTGTATGTTGTATGAGTTTGTTGATTTGCCTCCCATATTACCTAAATTTGATCCTCCATATTGACTTGCATCTGTATTAAAAATCTCTTCATAGAAACCTCCAATTGGGACACCTATTCTGTAATTTGAGTGGTTTTGAGGGGTAAAGTTTGCGACTATTACTAACCATTCGCCATCAACTCTCTCTCTTCTCATAAAACTAATTACTGAATTTTTATTGTCATCGCAATCAATCCATTGGAAGCCATATTCGTCAAAATCATTCCTCCACAAGGCAGGTTCTTTTTTGTATAAAGTATTCAAATCATCAACTAATTTTTGGATACCTTTGTGTGGTTCATAGTTTAAAAGATCCCATTGCAAATCGTCCCAAACATTCCATTCTTGTCGCTGCCCAAATTCCATTCCCATAAATATTGTTTTTTTACCTGGATGTGTCCACATATAGGCTAGTAAGGCTCTTGTATTAGCATACTTTTGCCAGTCATCACCTGGCATCTTATGGAGGAGATTACTTTTCCCATGAACAACTTCATCGTGGCTTAGAGCAAGCATAAAGTTTTCGGTAAAGTTGTAACAAATGGAGAAAGTAATGTTGTTTTGATTGAATTGTCTAAACCATGGATCAATTTCAAAATAATCGAGCATATCGTGCATCCAACCCATGTTCCACTTGAGATTAAAACCGAGTCCGTTAATGTCAGTTGGTTTCGTTACACCAGCCCATGTAGTTGATTCTTCGGCAATAGAAAGTGAACCGGGGAAATGTTGAAAAAGAACGTGATTAGCTTGTTGTAGAAATCTAACTGCTTCATAATTCTCATTCCCTCCATCTTCATTGGGTATCCATTCACCCTCTGGACGAAGATAGTCTTTGTAAAGCATTGATGCAACAGCATCAACACGTATTCCATCTATATGAAATTGATCAAACCAAAAAATTAGATTTGCAACTAGAAAATTACGAACTTCATTGCGGCTGTAGTTGAAAATTAAGGTTCCCCATTCTTTGTGCTCTCCAATTCTGGGATCTGAATGCTCGTATAGATGGCTGCCATCAAAATAAGCAAGACCATGCTGATCTTTAGGGAAGTGGCCTGGGACCCAATCGAGAATGATCCCTATGCCCTCTTTGTGGCATGCATCAACGAAGGCACGAAACTCATCTGGTGATCCATATCTACTTGTTGGCGCATACCAACCAGTAACTTGATAACCCCATGAGCCGTCAAAAGGGTGTTCTGAAATTGGCATGAGCTCGATATGAGTGAAGCCTCTTTCTTTGACATAGGGAATGACTTTGTTAGCCAACTCTTTATATGTAAGCAACCTTGTGCCAGGCTTCATGTCTGCAGCTGGTACGGGAGTTCTGTGTTCTCCATTTGAGTTGATAAATGGATCGTCTGTGGAAGCATGCATCCAGCTTCCTAAATGCATCTCGTAAACTGATATCGGTTGTTCTAGAGGATTTCTATTGTCACGCTGGGATATCCAAGACTGATCATTCCATTGATAAGAATCAATTCTGGAGATGACTGAGCTTTTCGCAGGTCTTACTTCATGTTGAAAACCATAAGGATCGGCTTTCTCGTAACAATGACCTTTGTCACTTCTGATTTCATATTTATATAAATCACCCTCACTTAGACCTGGTATAAATAGCTCCCATATTCCTCCTAGACGTTTTTGCATGGGATGATGTCGTCCATCCCATGAATTGAGATCACCAATAACCGAGACGCTTTTGGCATTAGGCGCCCATAAGCAAAACATTACTCCTTGCTTTTTGTCTATTTCAGTGAGGTGGGCACCCATCTTTCTCCAGATGTGATGGTGATTTCCCTCCGCGAAAAGATGTCTATCAATTTCACCCATCCACTCATTTCGGAAGCTCCAGGGATCATGTTGAATATGTTCAATTCCGCCTCTAGTTACTTTTATTTGATAATCAGTACCAGGATCTTTTTCTAAAACTCCTTCAAATATCCATTCATGGTTCGGATTTTGTAGCTTAATCTTCCTTTCTTGTATTATCAATTCAACTGAATTTGCTTCAGGCATCCATATTCGAATTATCCATTTATCTTTAAAAGGTTGGGGACCAAGAATAGAAAATGGACTTTCATGTTTGCATTCAGCGAGTCTTTGACCGTCCTCTCTCAAAGAATCTAGAAGAATTGAGACGGTCATGACTTATCGCATAAATAGCAAGCCAGCATAATGCTATGCAAGCAAATATTGAACCCCTAGGAGGAAATAAGTGATTCAAATTTAAGTTTTGAATTTGAAAGGAGTAGCGTAATTGTAGTCACGAGGCAGTGAGGGCTGGGGCCCTCGCATAAATATTCACTCTGTCCTGGATTTATTCCAATTGCTGGCCATCCAGATCCTGAGAGAGAAATTCTTAGACGATCTCCTTTCTTAAAGGAGGCTAGAATTGGTTGAAGTTTGATTTGTCTTGCGCTTTTTTTACCTTTATCACAATTTTTAATTCTGAGTACGCCAGTCGAAAGTTGATTAACAGTGCTTTCAACCTCACTGGGAATTATTGATAATGCAACAAAAAGATCAAAACTTTCCCTGTCACACTTGGTTTCTAATAAAAGAGTTGGGATACCCTCCAGCCTTAGACTCTTTAAAATTGGTTCTGATGTAAATATTGCTACATCAGGGCGAATATCAATTTTATATCTGTTTGCTTCACCAGGAGTATCACTGAGATGCCCACCAACTGATGGTACGGGCCTCCATGGATCATGAACTAAATTAACCTCACCATTTTCTTCTAAATCACAGTTAGGGATCAAGCATCCTTCTGAATGATTTATAGAGGCCAAGCCTTCGCTACGAAGATTCCATATGGGAGTCTGAGTGTTAACCGATAGTTCCCAACTTTTCGTGGTTAGATTCCAAAGATTGATTCTAGGGAAAAGAATTTCTTTGTTTTTCCTTTTTAAATGATAATCAAAAAAATTTAACTGGGTGCGTTGTACAGTTTCCCACCATTGAAGGTGAGTAGCAGGTCCGATAAATAAATCAGGATTTCCCCCTGCCTTTTTTGCTTTTTCATAAATATTTAAAATTCCTTTCAAATGAGGATCCCACCAACCCCCAATTAGAAGCAATGGTTTTTTTAACCAAATATTTAATGGCTCGTGAGTTTCCCATTGAGCATTATTTTTGGAAGAAAGATTGAGCCATTTATAAGCCATCCCTTCTGGGTCATGCTTTTTAAGTAATTCATAACCGTTGAATAAGTATTTTTTTGATTCAAGGCTTTCACGGATTTCATGCCAAGCTGTCCAATCCTTACCTCTTTGTGCCTTTTGGGCAGCTAATTGCAAACCCCATCCTATTCCAATATGCCACCAAAAGGCTCCTCCTTCACAACTCCAATGTTCCTCCTCTGAAATACCTGTCATCGCAGGAATCATGCAATCAGGTGGAGGAGTACCTTCTTCTGCAATGAGTTGTGTTAATCCTTGATATGAAAAACCGTATGTGCCTAGCATTCCATTGGATTCAGGTAAGGTTCGAACCCAATCATGAGTTTGACTCGTATCTGCAGCCTCTTGGCTAAAACCAGAGAATTCCCCTTCTGACCCGCCTTGTCCTCGCACATCCTGTATTACGACTAGATAGCCATTACTCGCCCACCAAGAGGGATGAGCGTATGTAACTGTAGAAGCAATTTCTCTACTATATGGCTGTCGCATTAGTAAGACAGGCCATGGCCCATCCCCCTGAGGTAACCAGATTCGGGATTTAAGTAATGTTCCATCTTTAAGTTGTAAGTCTTCGTCTCTAAATTTTATTGAATTCATTAGTTACTTTAAAAAGTCTCTGGGCAATAAAGACCTCTTACGTACATCGAGAGGATCTCAGCATCAACTTCGCTTATATTATTTTTAATTGAGATTTTTTGTATTGACTTAGGTGAACCAGCTGAAACCTTTTTTTTATTTA
>QCJZ01000007.1 GCA_003215695.1 Prochlorococcus sp. AG-409-J03
GTTATATTGTTTAGAGTTGAATTACCAGATTTAACTATAAATTCTTGACCAGTTTTGTTAAGTAATTCTACAGAACTATCAATTATTTCTATATTATTGTTTGTAGGATTAATTATTGCCCTAGGGCTAGTGATCCTTATGCTAGTTTGATTATTAGGGTTTTCTTGAAGCAGTTCAAAATCATTTATATAGCTTTTATTATCTATTTGATTAGGAGATTTGTTTGTTTTCTGACACCCAAATAGAGGTAATGAAGTAATTATTAGCAGTAAATAAATCGGTAAATATTTCACTATACAGAATTCTCATTGAATTCAATTTTATCCATTACAGGACTAGGGTCTTGTAGTCCATTGTCAGGATCTAACAAACCCCAATCTAATGATTTATTAAAATTGATAGTTGATGAGTCAATATTTAATTGATTTAATATTCTGATACTTAAATTGGGTACAAAAGGATTAAGCAATATTCCAATAATTCGGCAAGATTCAAGTACAGAATATATATCAAGTGCAACAATATCTTTTTTTGTTATATCTTTTATTAGCTTCCAAGGTGCACGATTATTTAAGTAAAGATTTGCAGTATTAGATAGTTCTATTATTGCATTTGCTGCATTTTTAAAATTGTTATCTTTAAATGATTTCATATATTGATTTATATTTATCTCTGATTGAACCTTAAGCGGAGATTCAGGTAAGAAAGAATTATCTATTGGAATTTTATCATTAAACCATTTTTTAGACATAGTAATTGTTCTGTTTAATAAATTACCAATGGTATTACTTAAATCACTATTAACAATATCCACAAATCTTCTCATTTGAAAATCACCATCTTCACCAAATTCAATATCTCTTAAAAGATACCATCTCATCGCATCTATTCCCCCATATTCCAAGAGTTCAATCGGGTCGAGCACGTTACCTAATGATTTGCCCATTTTTTGGCCTTCTCGTGTTAAAAAACCATGGCCAAATACACTTACAGGTGGTTTCATGCCAGCAGAAAGTAACATTGCTGGCCAATAAACCGCATGAAATCTGAGTATATCCTTTCCAATTACATGTATATTTGCAGGCCAATTACATAACGATTTCTCGGTGAGTTCAGGAGAGTTTTGATCACAAAGAGATCCACTAACGTAACCTAATAAAGCATCGAACCATACATAAAAAGTGTGATCATTGTTTCCTGGAACATTTATACCCCATTTTAAGTTTACTCTAGAAATTGAGAAATCCCTTAACCCTTTTGAGACAAAATTGATAATTTCATTTTTTCTACTTTTAGGAGAAATAAAACCATCAATTTGAATTAATTTCTCAATTTGCTCTTGATATTTTGATAATTTAAAAAATAAATTTTCTTCATCTCTCCATTCCAATTCCTTTTTATGAATAGAACATATTGGGCTATTGTCATCTTCATCTACTTCTTTATATTCCTCACATCCAACACAATACCAGCCACTTTGTCTACCCATATAAACATCATCGGATTTTAAAACTTTTGAATAAAATTGATGAACTAATGATGTGTGATCTTGAGAGGTTGTTCTTACAAAACGATCATAACTAATATTTAATCTATCCCATAAATATTTATACTTTTCTGTGATTTCATCACAATGTAGTTGAGGTTGAAGGTTTTTACTATCTGCGGTTCGCTCTATTTTTTGACCATGTTCGTCAACGCCAGTAAGAAAAAGTACTGTATTTCCAGTTAGTCTTTGAAATCGAGCTATTGCATCACAAGCGATTGTTGTATATGAACTACCTAGATGAGGCTTGTCATTAACATAATAGAGTGGTGTTGTAATTGTGTATTTCATATTCATCATATATTCTAATTATTATATTGTATTTTTAAAACTCTTGCACACTTATGATGAACACTTATTTTGATAATGAAATGAATTCAAAAAATATTATATCATTATTATTATTGACTATATATTGAACATTAAAGCTCTCGCCGATATTTAAATTCTTTTTTGATTTTAGATTACACATAGTAGAGAAATGATAGTCTAGAAAGTATAAAATACAAATGTTTTTATATCGGTTTACCCAATTCAGCAAAATCACACTATATACTTTGAAAGAGTTTTTTTCGAACCATATACTTAACCAGTATTTTTGATCCTCTCTATATCTCATGATATTTTGTCTTCCATGATTATTAATCTCAAGAATCATTTTTTCAATATCTTCTTTAGATATAAGTTCATCATTATTTAGATATCTATTTAATTGATAGTTAACTAATAAGTCAGCATATCTTCTTATCGGTGATGTGGCATGTAGATAAGATGTTAATCCTAAACTGGTGTGAGGCATTGGATTAATAGAATAATATGACTTACCCATGGTTTTCTTAAGTACAAAATTGTATAAAACTTTATTATCAGAATTTTGAATATTATCATTAGAAACTTTATCTATACTTTGTTGGACTCTATATGGAACAGGAATTTTATTAATCTTAGTAAAATTTGAAATAAGATTTCCATACAAGATCATTGCTTCACTTATTAATTGTCTCGATAACGTTGGATCAATTATCGTAAGCCTGGGAATATTATCTTCTACAATAATTTTCCCATATGATTCTAATATTTCCGTAGCACCTGAATTCTTTCTCCAATATTTTCTAGTTTGTAAAATGTCAGAGATAATACTTAAATCTTCTTCTTCTTTTGGCGCATAATCTATTAGTTCATCAGCTTCTGTATAATTTAATCTGAAGTCTACTTTTATGATACTCTGGACCATCTCTGTAGAAGCAATACTACCGTCTTCATTTAAAACAACACCTAAACTTAGTGATTCTCTCTTTTCTTTTTCACTTAGACTAAACACATCATTTATTAAAATTTCTGGAAGCATATAATAAGTATTAGTTGATAAATAAACAGTTGATATAAGCTTCCTTGCCTTCTTATCAATAGCTGATTGATATTCAAAATAAGAAGTAGGGGAAGCAATGTGTATCCATAACTTATGCTGACAAGATGATTTTTCTAATGAAATAGCATCATCTATTTCAGATGTTTGAGAATCGTCTATTGAATATGTTTTAAGATGTGTAAGGTCTTTAACTGAAGTAATTACATTATTTGTTTGTTTAAATTTAGTAATTATATTTTTAATTTCATTATCTATTATTTTATTGCACATTCTATTATTAATAGAATTTAAACTTACCCTTCTGGATTAACAAAGGGAAGTAAGGCTATAATTCGTGCTCTTTTAACTGCTGTGGTTAAATCTCTTTGTTGCTTAGCTGTTAACCCCGTAAGTCTTCTAGGTAAGATTTTACCTCTGTCTGTAATAAATTTTTTTAATAATTCTACGTCCTTATAGTCAATAGGATCTCCAGGCTTTATGGGAGAGAGCTTTTGTTTGAATAGTGAATTAGTCATTTTTATGTGTGTATAGAAAGAAATGATTATTTGATTTCCCTATGAATAGTCATCTTATTTAATTCAGGGCAGAATTTTTTAAGTTCCAGTCTCTCCGTAGTGTTCCTACGATTTTTTTCTGTGGTGTATCTAGATACTCCTGCAGAACGCTTTTCTGAGCTAGGTACAGATCTAGACTCAGTACATTCTAAAGTGACCACAATTCTGGTACCTTTTTTAGCCATATGAACTTAGCTCAACTTTTGTGAGTCTATGGAACAAAGTACAATCTTACTAGGCTAAGCACCCTTTTTAAGAAATTCATTTGAGCACCTATGTTTAACTCCTGTCAGAGCAAATCATGAAGGTATCAGTTTCTTGGCTAAAAGATCTTGTCGAATTTAACAATGATATTGATGAATTGGCTGAAAAGCTTTCAATGACAGGCTTTGAAGTTGAATCAATAGAAGACTTATCAGCCCAAGCAAAGAATGTTGTTATTGGATATGTTGACGAAATCACACCACATCCAAATGCCGAAAAGCTCAAGGTTTGTTCAGTAGATGTTGGTTTACCCAAAAAGTTAAGTATTGTTTGTGGTGCACCAAACGTAAAAGCCGGATATCACGTCCTTGTGGCGAAGGTTGGAGCCTATTTATCTTCAAAGTCATTAAACATAAAATTATCTAATTTACGAGGTATAGAAAGCGCAGGAATGATTTGTTCATTAGATGAATTAGGGATTGAAAGTAGTAATGAAGGTATAGAAATTCTTGAAGAAAGGGAAACAAATATCCCTCCAGTTGGTTCAAATGCTATCGATTATCTTGGTTTGAATGACACCATTATTGAATTAGCTATAACTGCTAACAGACCTGATGGTATGTCTATGGCTGGCATAGCACGAGAAATATCAACAATAACAAATTCAAAATTAACATTACCAACTTTAAATTTCAATAAAGACTTTGAACAATTTGAGCCACAAATAAGGGAAAAAGAAACGATAGGATCCGACTTTATTTACTCACTTACGTATATAGATAATATAGACAATACTGGAAAGATAAATAAATCTATATCTAATAAATTAAATTCATTAAGACAAAATTGTATAAACCCTGTTGTAGATATAACAAATTATTTAATGCTTGAGCAGGGCCAGCCACTACATGCCTTTGATGCAGATCTATTAGAGAATATAGTTGGTAGAAATGTTATTCCAACTGATTTTGGTATTAGAAATGGGAAAGAAAGCGAATCATTTATTGCACTCGATAATAAAGAATATAAATTAAATGGCAATATAAAGGTAATTACATGCGGAGATATTCCAATTGCAATTGCTGGGGTTATAGGAGGAAGCAACAGTTCTGTAAGTGCCAAAACTACAAGAGTTTGGTTGGAAGCTGCTGTATTTACTCCTACATCAGTTAGAAATAGTAGCAGAGAAATAGGGCTCAGAACAGATGCCAGTAGTAGATACGAAAAGGGTATATCACCTAACATGACAACTGCTGTTTCACTAAGAGCTAGTGATCTTATTTCGTTAGAATTAGGTGGTAATGTTAAATCTACTCATGTCAATAATGAATTTATTAGAAAAGACATTAATGTCAATCTTAGATTAGACAAAATAAACAAGGTTCTAGGTAAATTGAGTTACATAGATAATAATCAAGTAAATAAAAGTTCTAATACGTTTCGTTTTCTTAATAAGGATGAGATTGAGCCTCTTCTAACAAAACTTGGCTGCCTAATTACGTCAACTTCTAGTGGTTGGGATGTACAAATTCCTCCTTACAGATCATCCGATTTAACTAGAGAAATCGATTTAATAGAAGAGATAGCAAGACTAATTGGATATGATAATTTTGATTCGAATATGCCAGAGCCTCTTGAGCCAGGAGTGCTAAAACCTGCAAATTTGGTTGAGAGACGTTTAAGAAATTCCTTTATCCACAATGGTTTTCAAGAAGTAGTAACATCATCACTTGTTGGTCCTGAAGACACTGATGAAAATGCTGTAATAATCAAAAATCCATTACTATCAGAAACTAGTAGATTAAGAACAAATGTATGGGATGAACATCTTAAAATCCTTCAGAGAAATGTATCATTTGGAGCTGAAGGGTGTTGGATCTTTGAAATAGCAAAGACATACAAAAAAGCTAAAGAAAGATTTGTTGAAACAAATTTATTATCAGGAGCTTTGACTGGAACTAAACGATTTAGTAAGTGGGGCTCAGCATCAAAACAAATATTTTTAGAATATTTTGAAGCAAGAGGAAAACTTAAGCAATCCCTTGAAGTTCTCGGAATTGAAATTATTGATAAGCAACTTATCAATAAAGATTTCATGCATCCGGGTAGAACTTCTGAATTATTTGTTGAAGGAAAAGGTATCGGCTTTTTCGGACAAATACACCCATCTCTCTCCGAGAAATATGATCTTATTAAAGAAACATACTTATTTAACCTTGAGTTAGATTCATTGATTAAGGCCTCGACAAGGAAAACAAATTGGACAAGAATTTACAAGGATTACCCGACTGTTCCTTTCATGGAAAGGGATATTGCACTTATTCACTCAAGAAAATATAGTTCCTTAGAAATAATAAATCTAATAAAGAAATCTGGTAGACCACTTTTAGAGAAAGTGGAATTGATAGATCGTTACGAGGGCTCCTCTATCCCCGAGGATTCTATTAGCCACGCTTTTAGAATAAAATACAGAGATCCTAAAAAAACCCTAATAGAAGAAGATATAAATCCAATACACGAAAAAATAAGAACTGCACTTAAAGAAAAACTAAATGCGGACCTCAGAAGCTAGTCTTGCATGTCTTGCATGCGACTCATTACAAGTCCCATTGTAAGAACAAAATTAGACTAATAAGATGGCAATTATTCCCAATTGAATTTTTAATAAGGCAGTGTATCTATTCAAGGAATTATTTTTTCTATTTGGGTTTGAATTACACTCAAAACAATAATTTTAAAGCTAATCTCGAAAAACATGTCAAAAATCTTCGAGAAATAGTCTTATTAGTCCCAAAAAGGATTCAATCCTAGACCCGATAATAGTCTTATTCTAGATTCATAAGAAACTTTTTAATGCTAAATCCAGGAGCAATTTCTTGTTAACTCAATTACAGTTATTTTTTGTATTGATTATATTGCATAACTGTCTATAAAGCAGTTATGCGGAGCTAGGAAAGTATTGATACAAAGGAATTAGGAGAATCAAAAGACGATTGGACAAGAACTGGACACGAATTGGCCTTTATAGGAATAAATTTTTCTAACGAGTAAAAAATCAACAATTTTATGCTATTTAATTTGTCACTAATGACCTTTTGATGGTTCATTCAATTCTATTCACCTAAATATCAATATATTATTCTTTTACTTGCTGTATTAATTAATATTCGTATAGGGTTTACGAGAAATTCTTTTATTCTCTTAAGTCCCAATTGAGTCCGCAGAGTAGACTATTAACCAGACTCATCCAAGACAGATAAGAATGTTTTTTAGAAATCTTAGAGAAATCAAAAGTAACGCTCGGCTCGTCTTTTTTATTATCGATCACAACGATGAATGAAATGTACATATTCGTTAATTACATCTTAATTAAAAAAGAGCTAGAAATGGTAAAAACTTTTTCATGGCAATCACTTAATCTATACATTTGGTTCTATTTAGCACCTCTAGATATCTCAATATTATTTTTTAAAAACGATAGAACATGTAAAGAATTGATCTCATAGGTCCCATGCGAGTCTTGACATTAGACCCACTATTGGTCCGATCCGAGACTTATGAGAATCTAGTTTTTGTATAAATCTTTTAGCAATTGATAAGCCTCGTTTAGTTTTCTCATTGTTTCGTTTGTTCCACCAGCATCAGGATGATTTGAAAGAGCCTTTTCTTTATAGGCATTTCTTATAAAAGATAGTGTTAAAGATGACCCTGCTTTTGTAGGTAACCCCAATAGCTTAAGAGCCCCATGGACAGTCATCGTAGACTCAAGAGTTTGAAATGATGTGACATTTTGACTACGTTTGAACTTGTTAACGAATCTACGTATAAGTGTAGGTATTCTGCTTCTTAGATTTTTGGTTGAAAATGGGTCTTCGAGTGCACCAGCCAGAATAACAACATTATCAAAAGTCAACGAATCGATTTTCCAATCACTGCAATAGGAATTAAGAATTTTACAAGCAGCATTCCAGGTAAAAGGTATATTTTCAGTACCATCAACATTTGGCCAGATATCTCTGGCAAGCCAAATCATTGAAGCCTCTATCACACTATCTGTTGGTTTCTGTCCATAAAGATAAATCCAATGTTTTTCTGCAGCATCTTTCGCTTTTAACAAATCATCAATTTCAATAGTAGTGATCGAGGTGTCTTCCATATTTTTAAAAGTTTTATCTTTACTCAAGCTTCTCTTTAGGTTCGTGGTTTGTTTTCTAATAAAACCTGGTAATTCTATGCCTGTAGTGACAGTATCTTTTTGATTACTTTGTAGATCATTAGCTTTAACATCTTTGACAGCTACTTTTTTTATTTCAATATTTTTATTTCCAACTATCACAATTGCTTTTTCTTCGTTATTGGGGTTATTTATTCCACTTTCATCTGAAATAGATTCATCATTGCATTTATGATTAAGAGTAAGTTGTTCACTATGAATTATTTCCTCATCTAAATCCTTTGGTAATATTACTTCTAATAATCTCTCAAAAACATGTCCTCTACTTCTTAATCCCCATTCTTTCCGGAGTCTATCGACACCATCAATTAAATCAATTGTTAATTCAATCGAAATTCTTTTTACGTCCTTGTCTTCCTCTACCGCCACAAGATCCTTATAACTAATCATATAATAATGGGCTTTTTATTTTCTACACACATTTTGCTTTAAATTAAAACAATTAATCTTTAATTAGAAATATATTAATTTTTGGATATTTATCATATAAATGATGCTTAGGCCACATTGAACAATATTATTATGTATTATTTTTAATAACTAATAGTATTTGAAATGAACTGCTTCGAATCAACTAAAAACAGGAGTGAAAGAAAAAGATTTTTTCAAGCTCAGAAATTATATTTTTTAACTTCAGTCAAAGAAGCTTATGAAAGAAAATTAGCCGCTATCACAGCATCAATATCAAAGCTAGAAGAACAAATGGAATCAGGTACTCCAAATATAGAAAGTTAGCTATATCTGATGTACATCTTCAATTACATCCTTTAATATTTGTTCTGGGCCAAACTTAATAAGAGTATCGACATCAGACTTTTTTGTTCCAAGGAAATATCCTGCAAAACCAAGAGCATTTATACTAAATCCATTTGCTCTATGTGTTTTACGTGTTATCAGTGCAATCCATTCAGATGTAATAAGTAAATTATATGGTTTTTTTGGTTTATCAATTAAATCTATTTCTCCTAAATCCATTTCATCAATCATGGACTTATAAGAGTTAAATAATTCATTTGAGTTAGATTCATTTTGTTTGTTTCTTGGTTTAATTGATATACTATGTGATATTAAAGAGTTTATATTTTTTTTGTTATTTAATAATGAGCAAAACCATTTATATCTTGGACAAATACTCTCGTTTAAATGTCTAGGTAATAATTGAAAATGTCGATGAGGCTGACTCGCTCCTGCGTCTTTGCTACTGTTAAAAAACCATAAACCTGTAGTATCATTGTCTACACTGAGAATGGCATCAAAATCATCTAAAGTTAGCCATCCATTTTGAGGATACCAGTTATTTGTTATCAATAGCATATGTCCAATTTGAACTGGATATTTATTTAGTATTAATGTATGTTTTTCATTTACAGCTTCTATTTCTAGTCTCTCATCCCAAGGAATAAAGGGATTTAGTTTAGGACCGTATTCAATTAAATATTTGGGAATAGGATTTTTCAGATAACGCAGCTCATAATCACAAAATTCATCACTAGATTTATATTTTATAGTATTTAGAGGAATAACAGCCCCGCAATTAACAGCTTTTCTACTAACCTCAAGAGCTTTTAACCATATAGATTCTCTCTTCACCTCAAATAGCCTTTGATGAATAAGATCATTAATTATATATTTAATAACCTTATAATATAAAAATTTAACTAAAAACTTATCAACTAATCACTTATTTAAAATCTGATAATCCTAAATCAATCACTTGAAATCTTAAATTTATGTCTGACAAGCCTAGTAATTCGCGAATGAGCATTTGTATGCCTTCAATTGTTTAGACGCTCTAGAGACGATTTAAACGGTTCTACAGACGACATGATTCATTGCAAGATGTTCTCGTTTATTCAGGAAAAACAATTAGGGAAATAAAAAAAAAGATCTAAACTCACAATTCAGTAATTTAATCTGTATACCCTGAGAACCTTTGTACTGGAATGGATTTTGGTTAACAAGGTAAAATTTAAATTTATCAAATTGCAAAATAGTTTCAGATTTTTGGCAAATAAGGTTGACGAAAGCAGGGGGGAAAGAAGTAAAAATTCAACAGTAATGTGTCCTCGATGGATTGGGACTTTTCTGAAGACCAAGCTTTTTTAGCTCTATGTGATGCCTTTCGCGAGAGCGGCGAAACATCTGCCATGGAATTTTTGGCAACGGGCGAGGGTGCATTTCACTTTCAGGAATTAACTCAAAATGCCGCAGGAGAGGGCATTGATTTAAGTGACTCAGAATCAATGGCTGAGTTTCAGATGGAAGTATTAGAAACTATTGATGAAATGAATAGCTAATTTATAAATTGCGTGATGATATTCAAATTCCAAAGTATTTAGCTACTGGATGCAAGGCAACAATAGCTGTTGTACTTTGTTCAGGGTGAAGTTGCTCGCTTTCATCCATTGAAATATTAATTTTTTTTGCATCAAGCCATAACAATTGTTTTCTAGAATCAGAGACTTCCGGACAAGCTGGATAGCCAAAAGAATAACGGCATCCCTGATATTTAACATCTAAGATATCTTTTATATTATCTGGTTCATAGTCTCCAAATCCACATTCAATCCTAATAACAGAATGTATAAATTCAGCAAGTGCTTCTGCAAGCTGGACAGTCAAACCATGAAAAAATAGATAATCTGAGTATGAATCTTGACTAAATAATTTATGAGAATATTCACTGGCTGATTCACCCATTGTTACAGCCTGCATTGGCAAATAATCTATAGGCTGATTGTTATTTAAGTCATTATAAAAATCTGCAATACAAAATCTTTTTCCAGATCTTTGCCTAGGAAATAAAAATTCACCTAATAGGCTTTGGTGATCTTTATCATATACTTTTAAATAATTACCAACTCTACCACAAGGAAAATATCCATACACTAATGATGGATTAATAAGCTTTTCATTTATTATTTTGTTCATCCAGTAATCTAACTTGGGCTCAGCCTTCTTAAGTAAAAAGTCCTTATAATCAGAAGAAGACATCTGCTTGGAACGTTTCATTTGCCATTGCCCTGCAAATAAAGCATTACGATCTAAGAATTTATAAACTTTAGTTATGTCTATATCTTTTTCTAATAAAAGTCTTGGCCCAATGAATGGTGGTTTAATAGGATCTATTTGTGATATATCCTTTGATCTTGAGGTGTCTTCAATAGGCTTTTCTTTGATTTTGTTGATATTAATTTTTTGATGAGTATTTGTATTTTTATAATTACCAATAGTAATCCCCTCGGGGGCACCTTCCTTAAAGCCTGAGAAATTATCCCAGTTATTTAATTCCTTTGCTTTCATATATGAATCCATAAATTTTAAATCTGTAAAAGCATCTTTACCGTAAATAACTTTTCCTTTATAAACACTTGCACAATCTTGATTTACAAATTTTGGAGTCAGAGCTGCTCCACCAAGAATAATAGGCACAGATATATCTTCTTCATTTAATGCTTTAAGATTATCTTTCATAAATGCAGTTGATTTAACTAGTAGACCACTCATGGCTATACAATCAGCATTATGCTCTTTCTGAGCATTAATTATTGAATTGACTTCTTGCTTAATTCCTAAATTAATAACTTCATAACCGTTGTTTGATAAAATTATATCTACTAGATTTTTGCCAATATCGTGAACATCACCCTTAACTGTAGCAATAATAAATTTTCCTTTTGATTGATTAACCTCAGATTTATCCATAAAATCCTCTAAATATGAAACAGCAAATTTCATTGTTTCCGCAGATTGGAGAACAAAGGGTAATTGCATTTGACCCGAGCCAAATAATTCACCAACTACTTTCATGCCATCTAATAAATATTCATTAATTATTACCAAAGGTTTATATTTTTTTAATGCGGAATCAAGATTTGAATGTAAATTTGTTTTTTCTCCATCAATAATATGATTCCTTAGTTTTTTCTCTATTGGTAATTTAATATCATCATTATTTGTACTTTTGGCTAAAAGTGTCTTTGAATCATCGAAATAACTTGTTAAGGTTGTTAAAGGATCATATGTGCATACTTTATTTTCAAATATTCTTCTATCATAAATAAGATCCATGCAAATTTTTATCTCTTCTTCACTTATTTTGTTTAGAGGTAAAATCTTGGAGGGAGAAACAATTGCAGAATCAAGACCGGCCTTAATTGCTTCATTAAGAAAGATAGAATTAAGAACAATTCTTGCACTAGAAGATAAACCAAAACTTACATTTGATATTCCAAGGATTATATGAACTTCTGGATGTTGATTTTTTATTAACTTAATTGCTTTGATAGTTTCTAAACCATTCTTTCTATCTTCTTCTAATCCTGTTGAAATAGGTAATGCTAGAGGATCGTAAAAAAGTTCATAAGATTTTAATCCAAAATCAATCGCATCCTTATAGGCTCTTATTGCTATTTCTGCTTTTTTATCAGCAGATCTAGCCATGCCATTTTCGTCTATTGTTCCAATTACGACCGCTGACCCGTATCGTTTAGCAAGATCAATTACTTTATTGAATCTGTCTTGTCCATCCTCATAATTAGTAGAATTTAAAATACATTTTCCGCCAGCATGCTTTAGCCCACTCTCCATTTTTTCATAATCTGTTGAATCAAGCATCAAAGGCAAATTAATATTATTAACAAGTCTTTTGACTAACATAGACATATCTTCGATTCCATTTCTTCCAACAAAATCTACATTTACATCTAAAACATGAGCATTTTCCTTCAGTTGAGATTTAGCAATTCCAACAAGTCCGTCCCAATCCTCAACGTTTAGGAGTTCTCTTACTTTTTTAGATCCACTAGCATTTAGTCTCTCACCTACGATCAAGAAAGAGTTATCTTGCACATAGGGAATAGACTCATATATTGATGATGCAGCAGGAATTATAGATCTCTCTTTTGAAAGCGTATCCAATCTTTGCTGAGAAGATAAAAGCTCTTTAGATAAATCAGAAAGTTGCTTAATATGTTCCGGTCTAGTTCCACAACAACCTCCAATTAGTTGAACTCCTAAATCATTAATAAAATGACTAAGTTGGAACTTAAGTTCCATTGGAGTTAAACGATAATGAGCCTTGCCACCTACATTCTCTGGTAGTCCTGCATTTGGAATACAACTTATATGAAATGGTGAATGTTGCGATAAATATTTAATATGATCTTTCATTTGTTCCGGGCCAGTTGCACAATTAAGGCCCAAAATATCAATATTAAATGGCTCCAGTATTGTTGTAATAGAAGAAATATCACTACCAATAAGCATCTGGCCGGTAGTTTCCATCGTTACCGACACCATTAATGGAATTCTCTTTCCAGAACCAATAGCTTCATTTACACTCTGCAGAGCAGCCTTGATTTGAAGAACATCTTGGCAAGTTTCAATAATAAAAAGATCAATTCCACCCTCAATAAGTGCTTTAGCTTGCTCAAGATAAGATTTTTTTAGCTCATCAAAACTTATATGACCTAGGGTTGGTAGCTTGGTTGTTGGGCCAATAGATCCAGCTACAAATCGTGGTTTTTCCGCTGATTGATATTTATTTACAACATTCCTTGCTATTTGTGCTGCTTTTAAATTGATCTCATAAGCTTTATTACCAATTCCATATTCATCTAGAACAATAGAAGTAGCACCAAATGTATTTGTTTCGATTACATCACAACCTGCATTTAAAAATGATTCATGTACTTTTTCGACGCTAGAAACTGATGTCAATACAAGGTTTTCATTACAACCTTCTAAAGAAGCTCCGCCATAGTCGTCTGCAGTAAGTTGTTGGTCTTGCAGAGAGGTGCCAGTAGCTCCATCAAAGACTAATATTGGTCTCTTTTCAGAGTTGAGATAGCCTAAAAAATCAGTCATAAATTATATATTTAACTTATAAAAATGAAAACTTTAATTTAAATAAGTTATATAGACTTATTTTAATCTATGTGTACACGTTTAACCCAATTTTCATATTCAGGAACTAAACCTTCTGTAATTTTAGTCAACTTCTTTCTTAATGAATTCATTATTGGCATATCATTGCTCATTAATGTAGTTTCAATCATTTTTATAGGGGTAATTTTTGCCGCCGTTCCTGTAAGGAACACTTCATCAGATATAAATAATTCTGTTTTATCTACTGGTCTCTCAATAACTTTTAAACCATCTCTTTTTGCCAGTTCTATAACACTAGAACGAGTTATACCTTCAAGAATATCTTGATCAACACCAGGTGTAATTAATTCACCATTACGGACTATAAAAATGTTCATACCACTAGCTTCACTGATTTTTCCTTGACTATTTAATAATAGTGCTTCATCAAAACCACTTTTTACTGCTTCAGTTTTGGCTAAAGAGCTAGTGATATAAGCGCCACTAATTTTACCCCTTAATGGAAGTGAGTTGTCTTGCTGACGAGTCCAACTACTAACGCGACAGGTAACGCCATCAGGTGATAGATAATCACCTAGTTCTATTCCATAAATAAAGAAATTAGTTTCTATATTATGTAACCTTGGTGCAATTCCTAAGTCACTAGTATATACAAATGGTCTGATGTATACAGGTTGAGTCGGCTTGTTTTTAACAAGAAATGTTTCAAGAGACTTTAATACAAAATTCTCATCTAATTCGGTCATCAAAAATCTAGCACTTTGACATAATCTTTTTGCGTGCTTGTCTGCTCTAAATAATAAAAATGATTTACTATTATTGGGATCAGGAATAGCCCGCATTCCTCCAAATGCTGCAGTTCCATAATGAAGTGCATGAGTAGCTATAGATAGCTTCGCCTCATCAAATGGGATGCATTGCCCTTCAAACCAGGCGAATGGAAGAAAATTATGCATTACTTAGTTCCAGCTAAGATGAAAACAATCAGCATTTCAGTTTTTACTGCTCTTATTACACATAATAAATGAATGCATAGAATTTCGACCCTTCCGGGGAATGAACCTCAAGAAGAAAATACATTTATCGAACAACCATCAGCTCCAGTTATCTTCCTAACTAGCGCTACATCTGATATAACCTGCCTATCTACAGCATTAAAGCTCCCTGACAACAATAAGTGGAAAAATAAAATAAGAGCATTACCTATAGCTTATTTATCTTCAAATGCATCAATTGATCATTATATATCTAAGACATGTAATACAGCTGAAGTTATTCTTGTTAGGTTTTTAGGGTCGAGATCATACTGGTCTTATGGATTTGAACAATTAGGTTTATGGCAATTAGAAAAACCAAATAGACATCTTATAGTTGTCTCTGGAATTGAAAGTACAGCAAATGATGTTCAAGAAATTAGTAGCTTAAGTCAAGAGAAAGTTGATTTAATTCAAACACTTTTAAATCAAGGAGGTATAAAAAACTATAATTATATGCTTCAAACGTTAGAGAAAATAATTAATGATGAAGAGATTAATTTAAATTCAGATTTAATTGAATATCATGATGAGTTAATCAAATGGAAATGGAATAATAATAATAATAGTCAATCTATTGCCGTATTTCTCTATAAATCACTTTTACAATCGGGTAATACAGAGTTAGCTGATAAAATAAAAGATATATCTAATAAATACAAATTAAATGCCAAAATAATTTGGATTACAAGTTTTAAATCTAAAGATATAGAGAATCAAATTATAAGTTTATTAGAAAATGAAAACATTATAGCAATAATAACAACAACCTCATTTTCCTCAGTTGAATATAATCATGATGATGTAAAAAATAACTTGTGGGATAGATTAAATATACCTGTATATCAACTTCTAATATCTAGCTCAACTATAACTGACTGGAATAAATCTACAGTAGGTCTTAACCCAATTGACTTATCAATTCAAGTTGTTTTACCAGAAGTCGATGGTCGAATCTGTACAATTCCCGTTGCATTTAAGAACCTTACATATACAGATAATGAATTATCAATTGCTGTATATAAAACAGAGCCATATGAAAAAAATATTGAATGGTGCATTAAATATATAAAAAATCTTAGTTATCTACAAAAATCGAATAATTCAAATAAAAAGATAGCTATCGTGATAGCAAACTATCCAGTAAAAGATTCAAGAATTGCGAATGGAGTAGGATTAGATACACCCGAAAGCCTACTAAATATATTAAAATGGCTTAAAGACGAGGGATATAATCTAGGAAATAATGATATTCCTTCTAATAGCAAAGAATTGATTAACCTGATAGTAAGTCATAGGACTAATTCTGAAGAGACAATCTCAAATGAACCTCAATCATATTTAAATATTAAAGATTATTTAATTTATTGGAATGACCTCGAATCAAAGGTGAAAGAAAAGGTATCGAGTCGATGGGGACCTCCACTTGATTCAGTTCAATTAGAAAAGTCTGGATTTGCCATAAATGGAATAAAATTTGGAAATATAACAATTTTAATTCAGTCAAATAGGGGTTATGAGAGCGACAATTTATCTGATTTACACTCGCCGGACTTACCTCCTACACATAAATATATTGCGCAATATTGTTGGCTACATAACACATTTAAAGCAAATGCAATTGTACATCTGGGTAAACACGGAAGTTTGGAATGGTTACCTGGGAAAGGGGTTGGTTTAAGTCACAATTGTTTCCCTTTTATTATTTGTCCTCCTATTCCAAATATATATCCATTTATTGTAAATGATCCTGGCGAAGGCTCCCAAGCCAAAAGAAGAACACATGCTATCATTATAGATCATCTAACTCCCCCACTATCTCATGCCGGTAGTTTTAATGACCTACTAATAATTGAGAATCTAATTGATGAATATTATGAATCTAAACTAATTAATGATAATAGAAATGAATTATTAGAAAAAAAGATAATAGATCTTTTAATTAAAAATTCATGGCCAGGTATTGATTCAAAAAAATTAAAATCAGAAAAAGAAACTAAAATCCTACAGGAAATAATAGATGATGCAGAGAGTTATTTATGTGAAATTAAGAATTCCCAGATAAGAACTGGTCTTCATGTTTTTGGAGTTAATCAGAGCATGGATAAATTATTAGAGTTAACACTCACAATTGCTAATGTACCTACAGGAAAAATTCTCGGTCTTACACAAGGATTAGCTGAAGATTTAGGCTTTACGTTAGACCCTTGGAGTGACGAAGAGAGTAAAAGCTTAAACCAAGGTGACATTGAATTATTTAAATACTATACACATATTAAAGCAAGGAAAGTCGGTAAAGTAGTAGACTGGTTGAATGATATCGGGAAATATATAATAGAGTTTCATTGTTTTAAAATACTTAATTACAAGATAAAATCAAAAAAGAAGATAAAACTTGATAATAAAATTTTAAATTACCTAGATCATGAAAAACCTAATATTTTTGTAAATCATTTACTAAATAATATTTTACCCAAACTATTAAATAGTTCAGCTAACGAAAAATCAAATTTTCTTGATGCTTTAGACGGTAAAAGAATTTCTAGCGGTCCTTCTGGGGCTCCTACAAGAGGGAAATTAGAAGTTTTACCAACAGGCAAGAATTTTTTTTCTGTTGATATAAGAGCAATACCAACTGAAACAGCTTGGGACTTAGGGAAAAGAAGTGCAGAACAAATAATGGAACTTTACCTACAAGAAAATGGTGAACACCTTTCACACCTTGCTATTTCAATTTGGGGTACTTCAACAATGAGAAATGGTGGAGAAGATATTTGTCAGCTTTTTGCTCTCATGGGTTTAAGGCCAAAATGGGACGGCACTTTAAGAAGAGTAGTTGACGTTGAGGTTATTCCCCTCAGTGTATTGAACAGACCAAGAGTAGACGTAACAGTAAGAATTTCTGGTTTATTCAGGGATGCATTTCCACAGATAATTGAATTGATTCGAAGAGGTCAAAATCTTATTGGAAATTTAAAAGAATCCTCTTCTAATAATCCACTTGCTGAGTCATATAGAAAAGGAAATTCGAATTCAAGAATATATGGATCTGCCCCAGGATCATACGGAGCAGGGTTACAAGAAATAATCAATAGTGGATCTTGGGAGAATCAATCAGAACTCGCTGATGCTTTTATCGAATGGAGTAAATGGAGATATGAAGGTTCAAGTAAAATCATAAAAGACAAAGATGGATTAGAAAGTAATTTATCAAAGGTAAAAGCGGTACTTCATAGTCAGGACAATAGAGAACACGACATACTTGATTCAGATGATTACTATCAATTTCAGGGTGGATTAATTTCCGCGATTAAAAAAACTAGTGGAACAAATCCTCAAGCCTATTTTGCTGATAATTCAAGATATCAACGGCCAAGACTTCATAAACTATCAAAAGAAATTGATAAAGTCGTTCGTAGCAGATTATTAAACCCTAAATGGATAGAGGGGATAAAAAAACATGGATATAAAGGAGCTTTTGAAATGTCAGCTAGCCTTGACTATTTATTCTCTTATGATGCAACTACAAACTTAGTTCCTAATTGGTGTTATCAATCTATAGTAAATAATTGGTTGATGAATAATAATACGAAAAATTTTATTAGTGAAAACAATCCATGGGCTTTAAGAGATATCGCTGAAAGGTTACTAGAAGCATCTAACAGAAAACTTTGGTCAAATGCAACTATTGAAGAAATATCATCTATAAAAAAATTACTATCAGATATAGATAGTAAAATTGAAAACTATACTTCTAATAATAATTAATAAATTATTTAACGCCTAAGAAGAGATAGACCATGGCTATCGGTACCACAAGTTGATAATAATGAATAAGAGTTTGCGCAATCAAATATTTTATCGCATACAAATTCTGATGGGATCCAGTTATGTGCTCTTTCATAGTTATACCAAGTTTCAACAGCATCAAAACCAAGTTTTGATGCTTCATTAATCAAGAGATCAAATGGAAGCTTATACCTAGCGGGATGAGCTAAAACGGCTATACCATTAGCTTTATGAATCGAATCAACTACTGTCGAAGCTAATAATTCATGACCAATAACAGACTTGTGTTCAACATAAGGTAATAAGTATTTTGATTTGTGATCAAAACCAAGACCTAAAGTATGAACTAAACACCCTTTCAATAGACAAGTAATTTCTATTCCAGTCCAAAGTTTAGGAAAATTTGATCTCTCTTTATAAATAGAGTCGTTTAATTTAGTTAATTCAATATATGCATCAACTGAGTGATGATCTGTAATTGCATAATGGTCAATATTTAATTCAATCGCTTGATTGTAAATTTGTTTTGCAGTCAAGCTTCCATCACTATATGTTGAATGAATGTGAAAGTTAATAGAATTTGGGCAACTATTTTTATTAATCGTTTTAATTATGTTAATTAATTGATTAGAATCAATCTCAGACATACTAACTAAGTGATTTGTTTCCTATTCCTTCTCCATTTAGCATAAAACTGAATACTTGCAGCCATAAAGAGAATTAAACCAAATATCAACCAACTTGCTGCACTTGTTGGAAACTGGTTTTTAAATACAACGAGCATTACAACAACTACTAATAATAGTGTAGGCAACTCATTCAAAGCACGGAGTTGTTGGCCACTAAAATTATATTGATTATTAGTTAATTGATTCATAATTTTATAGCAATAAAAATGATAAATAAGTAAAAAGGCTACAAACATTAATTTGATTTGCATCCATGCTTGAGTAAGATATATAGGCTGCATATATAATAATCCAGATGCCATAATGACAGATAAGATCATTCCAGGAGTTGTTATAATATTAGCTAGTCTTTTCTCCATCAATGTATATTGCTTATTAAATAAATCCCTAATTTGTTCTTTTTCATTCTGAACTTCTACATGATAAATAAATAGTCTTACCAAGTAAAATAAGCCAGCAAACCAAACAACTACGCCGATAATATGAAAAGATTTAAACCATAAATATGTCTCAGGTGAAAAAATCATATCCTATTAAATGTTTCGTACTTTCATATCACTCTATACCTTACTATAATAAAGATTAACTGTCCCAGTAACGTTAATAATTTATCAATAGATTATTTATTTTCATTTGGGTGAAAATAATTTCGAATAACACCAGCAGTAGATGATCCTAAGCCTGGTGTTGATGAAAGTTCGGAAAGAGATGCCATTTGTATAGCCTCTATTGATCTAAAATGCTCCAATAATAATTTGATTCTTTGTGGTCCCAATCCAGGAATCTCATTTAACTGAGAGCGTTTCATACGCTGACTTCTTTTTTGTCTGTGAAAGGTAATTGCAAACCTATGAGCTTCATCTCTAAGTCTTCTTAGCAAAAGCATTGCTGGTTGATTGGGGTCAGTGTCTAATGATTGTTTAACATTTGGAATAAATATCTCTTCTTGCTTCTTGGCTAAAGATATAAGATTTATATTTTGATCAAGATTCAACTGCTGTAAAGCATCTAATACCGAGCTTAATTGCCCTTTTCCTCCATCTATTACGACTAAATCAGGCCAGTCATTTAAATTATCCTTGTCTAATACACTATATTCCTTACTTGAGAGTTTATTCATATCACCACCATTATCTTTATAACGAGCCCATCTTCTAAATCTCCTAGTAATAACTTCAGCCATTGATTCGAAATCGTCACTATGTCCTAGTTTTATATTTGAACTTTTAATTTTATATTTTCTGTAATGTTGCCTAGCCGCAATACCATCAATAAATACTACCTGAGAAGCTACAGCATCACTACCCTGAATATGACTAATATCATAACATTCAATTCTTTTTGGAATATTTTCTAACTCAAGTATATTGGTTAAATCGTCAAGCTCAACTAAGTTTTTATCATGAGATTGTCTAATTCTTTGCAACTCCATATTTGCATTCTTTTCTACTAATTTTATAATTTCCGCCTTCTTAGATCTTTTTGGAATTGTTATATTAACTTTTTGCTTTTTTAATTCACTTAACCAATCCGATATTATATCTGTATTTTGTAATTGATGTTGAACTAATATTTCTGAAGGTATTTCAATCGGATCTACATTTGAGTAATGATTTTCTACTACTTTTTGAAGTATTTGAGAAGTACTGAGATTATTATTATCTGAGAAATAGCCAAGTCGTCCAATTAATTTTCCTGAGCGCATTTGAAAAATTTGAATAGAGGATATATTCTCTTCTGATGCCAATGCTATTATATCTCTGCAAACAGATGAATCAGGAATAATCATCTTTTGAGATTCATACAATCTATCTATACCTTTGAGTTGATCTCTGACAGATCCAGCTTCTTCAAACTTCAATGACTCTGAAAAAGAATGCATCTGTTTTTCTAATAATAGTCTTAATTCTTCAGTTCTCCCTTGAAATATCATTTCAACTCGTTTTAGTGTATTTTTATAATCTTCTGAACTTATTTCTTCTTGACAAACACCTGGACATCTTCCAATTGAATAGTTAAGACACGTTCTATCTTTGTAAAGTGGTATTCTTCTTTGTCTAAGAGGAAACAGTTTTTTTATACTAAATAGGGTCTGTCTAAGTAAATAAACATCAACGTAAGGACCATAATATTTATCTTTTTTCTGTCTTTCACGTCTTTTCCTAGTTAAAAAGATTCTGGGATATTTATCACCCCAAGTTATACAAACATAGGGATATTTCTTATCATCTTTTAATAGAACATTAAAATAGGGTTGATTTGATTTTATTAAATTTGATTCTAGAGTTAAGGCTTCACTTTCTGTATCAGTAACTATCAACTCTATATCTACAACTTGCCTAACCATTAAAGAGATTCTTGGATTCAATTCATCACTGGATCGAAAATAACTTCTAACTCTATTTCTTAATTTTTTTGACTTACCAACATATAACAATCTATCCTCACGATCCTTCATTAAATAACAACCAGGATCATTTGGTATATCCTTCAAGAAATTCGATAGTCTTGACTTATCCTTGATTAACGGCGTTAATTCCACCGATTTTGTCTCGTTAAATTAGCCACCATAGTTCCAACCTGTACTAGCTAAATTTAAGGCAGATCCATCCTTATTCAATACTGCACTCTTTACTTCAGCGACAAAGACTGTATGGTCGCCGTGTTCTACACCTGAAATAACCTCACATTCAACTCCACCTATAACATCTTCGATTAAGGGCATACCAAACTCTCCATAAGTGAATTTACAAGCGTCAAATCGTCCACCTAATCCTTTTTGCGGCTTAAAGAACACAGCTGCTAGATCCTTTTGATCTTCTCTCAAAACATTAAGAGAAAACATCTTAGTTCTTTGAATAATTCCATGACTAGATCCATCAGCGCGAACAGCCATTACAACTAAAGGTGGCGTAAATGATCCTTGTGTTACCCAGCTAGCAGTAAAACCATTTATTTCATCTCCTTCTCTTACGGCACATATAAATAATCCATGAGGGATTTTGCGCAAAAGAACTTTTTTGGCATCCTGATTAAGAGTCATGCGCTTTGATACGTTTATAGATATGAGATTCTATGAAAGAAATGGAATTTTTTAAAGTTAAAAAACCATGAAGGCGCTTTATCCCGGTAGTTTCGACCCATTAACGTTTGGACACCTTGATCTTATTCAAAGAGGAAGTGATCTATTTGGCGAAGTTCTTATTGCAGTATTAGAAAATCCTTCAAAAAAGGCTACTTTCTCCTGCGAAAGAAGAATAGAGCAGATTAAAAACGCTACCAGAGATATACCAGGTTGTAGAACAATAGCTTTTAAAGGTCTAACTGTGGATTGTGCTCGTGAACATAATGCGGATCTTATTTTAAGAGGCTTAAGAGCCATGAGTGATTTTGAATATGAATTACAGGTTGCTCATACAAATAGGTCTCTAAATAATCAATATGAAACAATTTTCCTCGCGACAGAAACACATCATAGTTTTTTAAGTAGCTCTGTAGTTAAAGAAGTCGCAAGATTTGGTGGCGAGATACGTCATATGGTGCCTGAGTTTATAGCCAAAGACCTTTTGGAACTAAATACTAATTAATTACAATTTTCAGTATTATCTACTATTGATAATATGTTCATAATATGTTTTGTCGAATTATTCATGTTGTTAACTATAATGCTAAAAAATTTACCGTCTCCTAATATAATACCTGAAACGGATCTAACATTATTAAGTCTTCCGGATTTAGCCAAAATTCTTCCCTTAAGATTTACTGGAGCATTTACATTAGCCAATGAGCCTCTAACACCTAATAGTGAAAATGATGAGAAATAATATTCAGAAAATCTGTTGAGTTTCATTCTTCTCAAAAACTGAGATAAACCATATGTGGTAACTCTGTTCTTTCTTGATAAACCACTAGCATCTGCAAAGACAAACTTGTCAGAATTAAAGTTTTGATCATTTATCCAATTACTGTACTTTAGATTTGGAAAATCATGAGACCAGTCATTTAATGAATGTCTAAAAATAACTTCTGCTGTAAAATTATGGCTTTCAGAGTTAACAAGGTTTAGTAAAATATATAAAGGGGCAGAATTGATAACTTTAATTGTCGCAATATAATCAATAGGATAGTCTTCTTTTACGGATTTCACAAAATACTTATTAGATAAATTCCTTTTTCTTAGAGCATTCTCTAACTCATAAATGAAATGATCAATTGGATTATTTAAAGAATTAATACTTGCATTACTTGCTATTGAATACTTAGTAATAGGTGCCCCATATTCTTCATTTCTATCGGCATACGACCAGCTAGAAGGCCACCAATTATTGGGATTACCACTTTTAACTATTATTGGAATTTTTAAATTAGGATTATAATTCGTATTATCAAGATCATTTATTAATTCTTCTAGATGACGTTTATCAAAATCTGGATCCCCAGAAGCTTCAATATACAAGCCTCCATCATTCATCTCATTTAAAGATGTATTTAGCGTATAATAAGGTCCTAAAATATCTAAAGAGAAAGCGCTAGAAAGAATCTTCTGATTAGAAGCAGGTATTCTGGGTATTTCGCCATTAATATCTACAATAAAATCGCCAGAATCGTCTAGAATACTAATACTGATATTGGAGTTAAAGTTATATGTATAATCCTCCAGTTTATTTTGCAAAGAGTTACATATATTAAACTTTTCAGGACTTATAGTATTAATATCACGCTTTTGTCTTATGTATGAATATAATGAGAATAAATTACCGTTAACTATATTTATTGATAATAAGATTAAGCCAATATAAAAAAATAATTTCTTATTCATGGAGTTATAAGTTTAGTATTATAGTTTCATCGTCGGGACGTTTATCAAATGATTTAACAAAAGAATATCCATTAGGGTTTAATTTAAATAGCTCCCAATCATTGGGAAATCTTTTTAATAATGCTCCCATGGATAATGGTTGTACAAAATAAATTACCTTCCATTTTTCAGCAAATCTTTTTCTCATTTCTCTACCGACACTTCCTATTCCTACTATTGGATCTTCCAACTTACCATTAATCATAATTACGGTTGAATTAGTATGGGAACATACTTGCTCAAACATCTCAATATCATAAGGTTGAGGGGAGCATACTAATAATATTGAATTCAACGAATCTGTAGAATTAATAAACTCCTTAAATGTAAAAATCTTATCAGCCAATTGAGGATTGTCTCTTTTAGCAAGAGCCGCTCCACCAGCATCGGCCCACAATAAGATATTATCGATATTAATTGCATTTAGTTTATTAGATAAACGAAAAATTAAGGGATTGATTCTTAAACCTTCAAATTTAAGGTTAATAGAAAGAAAAGATTGTTCAGAATTACTAGAAAAATAACTTTGAATTGATTCATATACATTTGATTCTGCTTCTCTAAGATCTGAGGGTAGCTTATTCTTCATTTGATGATCATTGTTTTTTAAATTCTAAAGATTGCAATGATTCACATATTATATTTGAAACTGAGTTAATATCATCATGTGTAATCCAAGGACCAATACTTATTCTTAATCCAGATTCTTGAAGTGGTTTATCAACATTAATTGCTACCAGAATGGGATTTGGTCCTTGACTAGAAGATGAGCATGCACTACCGCTACTTACATAAACGCCATGTTGTGACAATAATCGAACAATTTCTCTACCTTTAATTGGAATCATTGATTTTGTATGACAGAGAAATGAAAGATTATTAGGTAGTCGTTCTTTACGAGGACCAATAAAAGTAAGTTGTTTATTTTTAACTAGATTTTTTTTTAAAAGAGAGGTCATATTGGAAACATTATTCTCAGGAAATAGAGTTTGATTAGCATTCACTTCTATATATTCCTTTAGTAGATCAATTGCTGTCGAGAAACCTGCTATAAGGGGAACCGACTCAGTCCCAGATCTTATAGAGCCATTCTTAAATCCATATGAAAGATCATTCTGTAGTAAATCTCGAACGCCCCTTCGCAATATCAATAATCCAATACCTTTAGGGCCTTGAAGTTTATGCGCAGAGGCACTGAGCATATCAACATTTAATTTACTCCAATCAATAAGACCGCTTGGGAGTACTTGTGTAGCATCAGTATGAAAAAGTATCTTTCGTCTTTTACATTCCATGCCAATGAGATTTATGGGCTGAATGGAACCAATCTCACTTTGGCCCCAGATTATCGAAACCAATTTTGTTGGAGGAGATAACATCTCCTCCAGGAAATCTAGGTTGATAATTCCATAACGATCTACCGGCCAATATCTAATATCCCAACCATCATTAAGCATTTGATTTGCTATTAAGTTAATAGAAGGGTGTTCGACGCTACTTATAACAAGTCTTCCTTTATCAATAGTATTAGATACAGCCTTAAGAGAAAAATAATTTGACTCAGTTGCTCCTGATGTAAAAAAGATATCGTCAGATGAAGCTTTTAATTTATTAGCTATGGATAATCTAGATCTTTCCAAAATCTCACTTGCAATAACTCCAACTTTATGAATACTTGATGGATTACCCCAGCATTCAGATTGCACATACTTTAGTTTATTAATAACATCTATATGTGGTGGAGTAGTAGCTGATGCATCAAGATAAAGATTATTGTTATTCATGTTGAATATTGATTAAATATCTATCTGTCCACTAAACACTTTTAATGCAGGCCCCTGCATAAATACTGGACCTGTTTGATTGGGCCATTCAATTTCTAATTTACCGCCTGGTAAATAAATGTTTGCGTGATTAAAAGTTTTTCCTAGCTTAGATGTTACGACCAGACAGGCGCAAGCTCCCGTACCACAAGCTAGTGTTGGCCCGCAACCTCTTTCCCATACTTTAACTTTAATATTTGATTTATCAATTAATTCAACGAAGTGAACATTGGTATCGTTGGGAAATGTATCGTGTTTTTCAAGGCATCTTCCCCACTTTTCAAATGGTATATTATCAATTTTATCAACAAATACAATCATATGAGGGTTCCCCATACTAGCTGCATAAACATTTAAAATTTGATCATTTATTATAATCTTTCCATTAGGTACTGATAAATTATTCATTAACAATTTTGTAGGTATTTTATCAGGAGAAAGAATTGGTTCTCCCATATTTACTTTAATATTTTCATTACAAGAAATAGAAGTAAGAATTAGACCAGCTTTAGTATCAATTCGAATATCGGACTTATCTTTAATTTCATTATTGTCGTTTAAAAAAGCAATCAAGCATCTTATACCATTACCACACATTTCTGGTTCAGAACCATCAGAATTAAATATCCTCATTCTCACAAAAGATTTATTATTGGACTCTAATATAAGAATAATTCCATCTGCTCCGATACCAAAATTTCTATTACATAGATATTCAATAAAGTTACCTTTATTTCCACTAAATAACTCATCTAGGTTATTACCACGAGCATCAAAGATAATAAAATCGTTACCAAGTCCTTGATATTTTGAGAAATTATTTTTCATAATTTAAAGATTGTTTAACTATGTTCGTAGAAAATAATGCGGTCTTGGTAGTAATTTCAGAACTATTCGCATCTTGGGCATCAATTTATGAGAACATTATCTGATTGGCAAATCAACTACTGAAGGTGATCTGACTTGAATAATACTACTTCAGAGATTATTGACCAGCGTTACGAGCCTCGTGATAAAGAAGCTTATTGGCAAAAAGAGTGGGCTAAACAAGGTCTATATAAGACAAATACTGAGGTAAGCAAAGACAATACTTTTTACGCCTTGTCAATGTTCCCATACCCATCCGGTTCTTTACATATGGGGCACGTGAGGAATTATGTCATTACAGATGTACTGGCTAGATATAAAAGGATGCAAGGTTTTAACGTCCTTCATCCAATGGGATGGGATGCGTTTGGCTTGCCCGCTGAAAATGCGGCAATTGAGAGAGAGACAAGTCCTTCTACATGGACAGATAAAAATATTTCACAAATGAAAAAGCAGTTAGATCGACTTGGATTATCTATAGATTGGTCTAAAGAAGTTACTACTTGCAAACAAGATTATTATAAATGGACTCAATATATATTTAATCAATTACATAAAAATAAACTTGCCTATCAAAAAAAAGCAACGGTAAATTGGGATCCAGTTGATCAAACTGTGCTTGCAAATGAACAAGTTGATGCTGATGGTAAATCTTGGAGATCTGGAGCAAAAGTTGAGAAAAAGGAGTTAAACCAGTGGTTTTTAAGTATTACAAGTTTTGCTGAAGAACTAAATAAGGATTTAGTTAAACTAAAAGACTGGCCAGAAAGAGTCAGGGTTATGCAAAAAAATTGGATTGGTAAATCAATCGGAGCGGAAATAACATTTGATATCAAAAATCATGATCAAAAAATAATAGCTTTTACTACAAGAATTGATACAGTCTATGGTGTAAGTTATCTCGTCTTAGCATCAAATCATCCATTAATTGATCAATTAATAAGTAGTAAAGATATTGATAAATTAAAAGAATTCAGAAAAACTCAAGAAAAGTTAAGTGATCTAGAACGTAATTCAGACAGTAGAAAAAAACTTGGAATGTATTTAGGAGTAAATGCAATCAATCCGGCAAATAATAAAGAAATACCTATATGGATTGGCGATTATGTGATTATGGAATATGGAACTGGAGCTGTAATGGGTGTTCCAGCTCATGATAGTAGAGATTATCAGTTTGCTAAATCATACAAATTACCAATTAATTATGTAATAAAACCAAATAATAATGAAGATGATAATTATTTAAATGAAGAGTATGTAGATAAGGGGATAATGATCAATTCTGATATATTCAATGGAATTAAGTCTGAAATTGCAAAGACAAAAATACTTGAATTAGGATCAAATGCTAAATGGGCAAAACCAAAAATTACATATAAATTAAGAGATTGGCTTATATCTAGACAAAGATATTGGGGTTGTCCAATTCCGATTATTAATTGTAAAAAGTGTGGTCAAGTAAGAGTACCAGATAAAGATCTCCCTGTTTCTCTTCCTGTTAATATTAAATTAACTGGTAAAGGCAAGTCACCTTTAACAACAAAAACCGAATGGATAAATACTCTTTGTCCTAAATGTGGACTTGAAGCAAAAAGAGAAACTGACACAATGGACACTTTTATGTGTTCGTCTTGGTACTTTTTAAGATATATAAACCCTGAAAATGAGGAAAATCCATTTATAAAAAGCGAAATAGATAAATGGCTACCTGTTAAACAATACGTTGGTGGTATTGAGCACGCAATTCTTCATTTACTTTATTCAAGATTTTTAACCAAAGCTCTTAAAAGCTGTGGATTATTAAATATTGACGAACCATTTAAGAAACTATTAACCCAGGGAATGGTTCAGGCTATTACTTATAAAAATCCAATTAATAATAAATATTATTCAAAAGATCAAATTAAAGATATTAATGATCCGAAAGATCCAATTACTGGAGAAAATATTGAAATCATCTATGAAAAGATGTCAAAGTCTAAATATAATGGTGTAGACCCATCATTAGTCATAGATAAATATGGTGCAGACACAGCTAGAATGTTTATACTTTTTAAAGCTCCTCCTGAAAAAGATTTAGAATGGGATGACTCTGATGTTGAAGGACAATATCGATTTATACAGAGACTCTGGAAATTTATTATTACAACATTAGAACTTACTAAGAGTAAATCAATATTAAATATAGAAAAGGAGAATTCCAGGGATGAAGATGCTTTACGAATAATTAATATTGCTATTAAGGAAATTACTGATGATCTGGACAATCTTCAATTTAATACTGCAATATCTGAACTTATGAAAGCTGTGAATGGCCTAAGTTCAATAGTTAATAACTGTAGTAATGAAACTCTAACTAATGTTATTTCACTATTAGTTAAATTAACTTCTCCATTTTCTCCTCATATTGCAGAGGAGCTTTGGAAGACAATCGGAAATACTCAGAGTATTCATCTTCAGTCATGGCCAAAATTCGAAGCAGATGCAATTGAACAAGATACTTTTAAACTTATGATTCAAATTAATGGAAAAGTTAGAGGTTCAATTAATACAAGTAAAAATCTATCTAAAGATAAATTAGAAGATCTAGCCATTAAAAGTGATGCAGCTATAAAATGGATGAATGGAAAAGAACCAAAACGTGTAATTGTTGTGCCAAATAAATTAGTAAATATAGTTATTTAAAAATCAATTTTGAGATTATTAGTTTATCAGGATTAGCTTGATCACCATTCATTGAATATTGATCAGAGTTTTCTGATAGTTTTCTAAGAATCAAATAAATCGACTCAGTTGAATCAGTAGACAATGAATTGTTAATATCGCTTAATGTTCTCTGCTTTCCATCATTTAAAAGATCTTCAATATCTTGTTGCAGCTTAATTATATTGTTTGCAGCTTTCTTACCCGCCTCAACTCCAGGTTGATTATAAGCATTAACATTAATCAATTCTGCATATAAACTGACTGTCCTCTCGAATAATGCAATTAGAGCTCCAAGGCTAGACTCATTAAATGATTTAAAAGTAATTGTTAAATTCTGTCTTCCTCCCTCAGTTAATGCTGATCTAGTTCCTTGAAGAAAACCAGATAAATAATCTCCTGGTCGTTTGTTTTTTACTTCAATTATCTCATCTGGGTCTTGAAGAATTTCAATGAAACTAACAAAGAAATTATCAACGCCATCTCTTAATTGCTGTACATATGCATGCTGATCCGTAGATCCTTTGTTTCCATAAACTGCTATCCCTTGATTAACTTGTTTACCATTTCTATCAAATTTCTTTCCTAAAGACTCCATAACAAGTTGTTGAAGATATCTACTGAAAACTTCTAATCTATCTCTATAGGGTAATACGACCATATCTCTTGTCCCTTTACCATTACCAGATTTATACCAAGCCAAAGATAAAAGTGCTGCTGGGTTATTTCTAATATCTTTAACTCTTGTTAGTGCATCCATTTGAGATGCTCCATCTAAAAACTTATTAACATCAGCGCCAATAAGAACGGCAGGTAATAATCCAACAGCACCAGTAATACTTGTTCTTCCACCAACCCAATCAGGTAAATCAAAAATATCTAACCAATTTTCATTTACAGCTAAACAATCTAATTTACTACCTTTTGATGTAATTGCAATAGCACGAGAAGCCCATTCCTTATTATGATCATTAACAAACTTCATAGCTTGCTCCATTCCAATCAAAGGTTCAGGAGTACCTCCAGATTTACTAACAACTACAAACAAAGTTGTATCAATAGTAGGAAGAATAGTATTTAATTTATGAGAAATACCCTCAGGGTCTACATTGTCTAAAAAATGTAGATTTAACCCGATCGAATCCTTCTTAAAAGACTCTTTAATAAGTAAAGGCCCTAGGCCACTACCACCAATACCTATCCAGAAAACATCTGTAAATTTTTTATCATCGCTGTTAGTAATATCACCTTTTAATATTGAAGAACCAAATTTGGATATGTCTTGAATCTCCTTAGCAATAGAATCTGAGATTTCCTGACTCGGAGCGACTTGAGGGTTTCGCAACCAGTAATGACCGACTTGCCTACCTTCATCAATATTGGCAATTGATCCATTCTCTAGAGATGCTAAAGACTCAAAAGCTTTGGAATAATGATCCTTAAAAAGTTCGAAATCCTTCCTCTCAACATCCATTCTACTTATATCAAGCCAAAAACCTAATGAATCATCGCTAAATAAAAGGTCACAATACCTTTTCCATTTATCGTTGTTATTCATATGGAGGATGTCAGTTATTGCCATTATTGATAAAAGAATACTCCTTAATGAGTTTTGTTAGCGGGTATTCTCAAATGAGAGCCGTTAAACAATTAAGTTGTATTTATATTAGTCAAGATTTGTTTTCATTTGTCGAATGTTTAGTAATTGACAAATAGTAATGAACATAGACCAAGAATTATTATCGAGAATAGTGGTTATATCTAAATAATAATTTTACTTTTCATTACTATTAAATATGTATTTACATTTTGATATTGTAATTCCAGCCAAAGGTCATATATTTAGAAATAAAATAATGATTAGTAAATGAAACCACAGAATAAAGAATATAGTGAAAACTATTTATTTAATGATCTAAAAGGGCTTTGTCTTATCAGCCCAACTGATTCAGTTAAGCCTATATTTGAGCCGAAAATTAGATTAGGGATTCTTGCATCAGGAAATGGTTCAAATTTTGAATACATTATTAAAGCAATTAAGAATAATCAACTTAATGCAGAAATTACAATTTTAATTGTAAATAATCCTGATTGCCTAGCAATAAATAAGGCAATAAAATATAATATAAACTATGTAATTATTAATCATAGAATTTGTGATTCAAGATTAGAACATGATAATTTGGTGATGAACAAACTAGAGGAGTTGTCAGTTGAACTAGTTGTTATGGCAGGGTGGATGAGAATTGTTGGAGAAAGATTAATTAATAGATTTAAAAACAGACTAATTAATATCCATCCATCACTTTTACCATCTTTTAAAGGTATAGATGCTATACAGCAAGCAATTGATAAAAGGGTAAAAATCACTGGCTGCACCGTTCATTATGTGCAAAAGGAGGTTGACTCAGGCTCAATAATTATTCAAGCTGCTATTCCAATCAAGCAAGACGATAGTAAGGAGACTTTAACAAAAAGAATTCAAGAAATGGAACATATAATATTACCCTTGGCTATTGCAAAAGTTGCAAAAGATATAAGAACTATAGTCAGGGATAATAAGTGAGCTTTGGTAAACCTATATCAGATTCTAGTCCATGCATAATATTTAGATTTTGAACAGCCTGGCCTGCTTGGCCCTTTAGAAGATTATCAATAACACTCATTAACACTATTCTTCCATTACGTTTATCAACTTCAACAGATATCATAACTTTATTAGTGTTTTTAACCCATTTAGTTGCTGGATATGTTCCGACAGGCAAAATATCAATAAATGGATGATTTTTATAAAAGGCTTCAACTACAATTTTACAGTCTTCAGCTGTTAATCCTGGATCCCTCAACCGGCCATAAACAGTCGATAAAATCCCTCTGACCATTGGAACCAAGTGAGGTGTAAACTGTAAATTGACTTGATGACCAGCAAAATTACTAGCAATACTTTCTATCTCGGCAGTGTGTCTATGCCCAATGACTCCATAGGGTTTTATTGATTCAGAACATTCAGACAACAGAAGTTGCTCGCTCGGATTCCTGCCTCCACCAGATGTTCCCGATTTTGCATCAATAATGATTCCTTCACTATCTATTAAACCTTGCTTTAAAAAAGGAATAAGCACACTAAGAGATGAGGTTGGGTAACAGCCTGGACAAGCAATTAATCTTGACTTTGAGATTTCTAGACTAAATTCCTCTGAAAAGCCATAAACAGCCTCTTCACATAATTCATAATCAAATCGTGGATATTTTTCTGATTCTTTTGCATAAATTTCCTTCCATTTATCTAATGATTTAAATCTATAGTCTGCTGATAAATCAAGGACCTTGACTCCCTTTTCTAATAATAATGGGGTTAATTGTGATGAAACTCCGTTAGGCAAACTCAAGATAGCATAATCAGAATTTGTAGCTATTTCATCAATATCACTTTTAGTTATCTGTTTATCTCCCATGATTTTCATAAAGGGATTTAATTGATTCCAGCTTTTCCCTGATGATCTCTCACCATTTAATATTGAAATCTCAAAAATTGGATGCTCACTTATCAACTTGACAAGCTGAAGACCTCCGTAACCTGATGCTCCAATAATTGCGATCCTCCCAAGTTCTGATGTACTAATTGCCATAACACCAACCTTATTTCGTAGAATAAAGAATATTCATTTGAGAATAATTAGCAAAGAACCATTTCACCACAAACACGAGGAATAAGTTGAAATCAGAAGATTGTTATGAAATTGAATTTGATGATATAGCAGATGCTCTAGCTGCTATTAGAAACGGTGAATGTGTCGTAGTAGTGGATGATGAAAAGAGAGAAAACGAAGGAGATTTAATCTGTGCTGCTCAATTTGCAACTCCCCAACAAATAAATTTCATGGCAACCGAAGCTAGAGGTTTGATATGTCTAGCAATGCAAGGAGAGAGATTAGACCAATTAGATCTACCTTTAATGGTGGACAGAAATACCGATTCAAACCAAACAGCATTCACTGTAAGCATCGATGCTGGTCCTGAGTTTGGCGTATCAACTGGCATTTCAGCTGAGGATAGAGCTAAAACAATTCAAGTCGCTCTTAATAGTCAAACCAGACCAATAGATTTAAGAAGACCGGGTCATATATTCCCTTTGAGAGCAAAAATAGGGGGGGTATTAAAGAGAGCTGGACATACTGAAGCAGCAGTAGACTTGTCTTTATTGGCAGGTCTGTCACCTGCAGGTGTTATCTGTGAAATTCAAAATCAAGATGGATCAATGGCAAGGCTGCCGCAATTAAAACAATATGCAAAAGAACGAAATTTAAAATTGATAAGTATTGCTGATTTAATTCATTACAGACTGGAAAATGAGCGATTCGTGTATAGACAAGCAATTGCAAAGCTACCTAGTTTATTTGGAGATTTCAAGGCAATAGGTTACAAAAACGAATTGGATGGTTCTGAACATGTGGCAATAATAAAAGGTAATCCAGAAAAGCTTAAAGAGCCTGTGCTGGTAAGAATGCACTCAGAATGCCTAACAGGAGATGCATTCGGTTCATTAAGATGTGATTGTAGGCCTCAATTAGAGGCTGCTTTGTCTAGAATTTCAGAAGAAGGAGAAGGAGTCGTTGTATATCTAAGACAAGAAGGGAGAGGTATTGGTTTAGTAAATAAATTAAAAGCCTATAATCTACAAGATGGAGGATTAGACACAGTTGAAGCTAATGAAAAACTAGGATTCCCTGCAGATCTAAGAAATTATGGAGTAGGGGCACAAATTTTGACAGATTTAGGAATAAATAGACTGAAATTATTAACAAATAATCCAAGAAAAATTGCAGGACTTGGAGGATATGGAATTAGGGTTGAATCTAGGGTGCCTTTAGTAATTTGTCCTGGTGATCATAATGCTGCTTATCTTGAGGTAAAAAGAGAAAAGCTTGGACACCTAATTGATAATAATGATAAGGCCAATTTAACAATGGAAAGGCAAAACATAGTGGTCTATTGGGACGGTAAGGTTAATAACAATGAATTAAAACATTTTGAAGATAAAGCGAGTAAATGGTCAGAAAATCATTTTCTAAATATTTCTATTCAAAACACTCCAAGGTTAAGAGCTTTATGTGAAAACCCTTTGTTTATATGGAATGTTAGACATAGAGATATTAAAGCGCACTTAGAAGGAAGCCTAATAGATAAAAGATTACTAGAGTCATTATTAAAAGAACTAAGTAATTGGAAAAACACTGAAAGAATTGGAATAATAAAGACTGATAATTATGAACAGCTTTTACATCCATCGATGAATATAACAACAGAAGAAAAAGATATTAGCGAACTTTCAAAATTTGAAAGTTCGCCATTATTTGATTGGAGTTTAAAGGATAAAACAAGTACAATAGTATGGAAATATTAATATAAATCTATTTAACAAGACTTACACTTTCAATTCTTGTGCCGTTAGTAATAGATAATAGAATTTTCATATCGTCGGTTTTTCCAAAAACAGTATGAACTCCATCCAAATGTGGTTGAGGAGAATGAACTAAAAAAAATTGACTACCACCGGTATTTTTTCCAGCATGTGCCATAGATAGAGAACCAGCAACATGCTTGTTAGAATTGATCTCACAATCAATTGAATAACCTGGGCCACCAGTTCCAGGCATACCTCTTGATCCCTCTCTGGTATTTGGACATCCTCCTTGTGCCATAAAACCATTAATCACACGGTGAAATGAAAGGCCGTCATAAAAACCTTCATTAACAAGCTTCAGAAAATTTGCAACAGTTTTAGGTGCATCTTTATCAAAAAGGTCAAGAGTCAATTGCCCTTTATCTGTTTTCATCAATACTTTAGACATAACTTGATTTTGTTTTTATAATAATAACTGTTTACGACAAAAATGCAGAAATAATATTATGAATTTGTATGGTGAATTGATAATTAATTCAATCACTTTTAACTTTAATTAATGCTGTTCTTAAGTTTCCCTCAGAGGCTTCGAGGATTCTCTTGGCCTCATTAATATTTCTACCAGATAACGCAATTAATAATGATAATTTTACGGATCCATTTGTATCTTTCAATAATTGAAGGGCTTCTTCTTCATTAACAGAACTAATATCTAATAAGATTCCAAGAGCTCTATTTAATAGTTTTTCGTTAGTTACTGATAGATCAATCATTCTATTTTCATAAACTTTGCCTAATTTAATCATCACAGATGTAGAAATTATATTTAAAGCCATCTTTGTAGCTGTTCCAGCCTTTAATCTTGTCGAGCCGGCTAGAATTTCAGGTCCTGTAATGAGCCTTATATCAACATCATTAGATAATTTTGAATCATTATATGGAACAGATGAAATAGAAATTGTTAGTGCATTTAAACTTTTGGAATGATTCAGTGCAGAGAGGACATATGGAGTTCTTCCACTAGCTGTAATACCAATCAAGACATCTCTATTTGAAAAGTTCCGATTTTCAAGGTCTAAAATAGCTATTTTTGATACATCTTCGAGAGATTCAGAACTTTTGGTAAGTGATGAAATACCTCCGGCGATTATTCCTTGAACAAAATCTGGACTAGTGCAAAAAGTTGGAGGACATTCTGAAGCATCCAGTACTCCTAATCTTCCTGATGTACCAGTACCAATATAAAATAATCTTCCATTAGATTTAAGCCTTTCAGTTATTTCATCAATAGCTTTGACTATTTCAGGAATGGCATTTTGCACTGCCTTTTGAGGTTCTTTATCAGCTTCAGAAAAAAGATTGACTATTTCATTAGTCGACTTAGTGTCTAATCCGGCTGATGAAAGATTAATCTGTTCAGTTAATATTCGATGAATATTAATTCTCGAGACATTATTAGAATTAATCATAAAAGCTTTTCCAAGCGTTTTTTTATATCTTCTAGTTGATCATTAGTGGAAATATTCTCAGTTATATTGTCTTTTGTTTGCCAATTTCCTACCTCTAAATTAGACAATGGTGGGGAAATCATAAGGCGTTCTTCATCATTGCTTGGAATGAAACCCTTTTCTACGTAACGAGCCTCATAACCAGCTTCAAGACAAAAAGCTTCAATATCTCTCCTTGTCAACTCTTCAACGGAGGGAGTTGGAAAATCTTGAGCTTCTAATAAGCCACAATATCTCTCCGCATCGTCCTTATCCTCAAACATGAGGATTACTGTTGAATCCTTAATCTCGAGTGAATGTATACCTTCACTCTCAGTCCCCGCTTCATACAAAAGGACATGAACCAACATGAGAATTTAGTAACCAATATAATTATAAATCGATAAAATGCATAAACAATATCTTTCTAATAATTCTCCATAGATATTTCATTTAGACGTTGATATAAAGCAATTTCTGAATCAGTTAAATTATCTGGTAAAATTATAATTATTTCAACAATTTGATCTCCGCAATATTCTTCGTATTGCAGTCCGCGTCCTCTAAGTCTTAACAACCTTCCTGTTGAGGAATTAGGTGGAACTTGTAATGTTACCGACCCATTTAAAGTAGGAATATCAACAGCACATCCTAATAAAGCATCATGTGGAAACAATTCAAGACGATACAAAACTCTTAGGCCATCAATTCTTAGACCGTCATCTGTTTGTACTTTTAGTTGAACGAAATGATCTCGACAACCTATTGCAGCACCTTCAATTCGTAATCTCCAGCCATCTCCAGCGAAAGGGGGAGTTAGGACTTCAACAAGTGTTCCGTCTTGTAACTGAATGTCAACAGAAGAACCATAAAGGGCCTG
>QCJZ01000008.1 GCA_003215695.1 Prochlorococcus sp. AG-409-J03
TAAGAAAGCAGCAGCCCAGAAGAAAACCAAAATAGAGAAAAGATCTCAAGCCAGCAAGAACGTTAATTCTCGAAAACAAATTGATTCACAACAGAAACGAGACTCTAGAACTGAATTATTAACGGTATCAGTTTCATTAAACACTGGGAAGATTGTTGCTATAGCTTCTGTAGGGATTTTGGCTTCGGCCATTCTCGTTTCTGCGATGGTATTTATTGCTGGGTAATTCAATTTCACGAATATCTATGTGAAAGTAATTTTTTATTCTGACTTTCTGCTATGTTTTCGTTCTTGTAGTTTTAGATAAACCTAAACTGTGTTTAAAGAGAGAATCCAGGAAGTTTTTGATTTCACAACGAGTGAGTCTCCCTATAGGAAAGCCAATAAGGGTTGGATTAATGAAGATATATTTTTAGATTTAAACCCCAGTGCTAATAAGGTTAGTAAACCAAATGAAGCTGCTAAAGTAACATTATTTTGGCCACCAATAAATAGTTTATTATCGAATATTTTTTTGATCCTTATTGCATGCTCAATACTAGTATTTACTTCAATATCTTTTGCAAAAGGAAGATTTGATTTTAATTTTTTGAATAAGTATGCTACTATTGATGTTGTTAGAGAACTGGAAGAAAAAGCTATAAAGAACACCCCTATCAGTGCATTAGATTCTAATGATTCTAAAACCCAAGAAAGGCCTTATACAAAAGATTTAGCTAAACCAAATAAAATAGATTCTTTAGATGATGATTTAATTAAATCAAATAAGAAAGTAATAAATAAAAAAATAGAGAAACAAGAGACTTTAATAAAAGAGATTGAAAGTAATGAAGAAATTAAAATTTTACGAAATAAAAAAGCGAAATCAAACTTTATTTGAACTGTCTTATTGATACCAATTCAATAATTCTTTCGTTTTTTAAAAATTGTTTTATCAGTTAAATTTTTATTGTTTTTTGGCAGAGTCAGATGCTTTAATCAATGTGATTTTTATGGTTTTTTAAGGTGTCTGAAGCAAAGGGTAATCAACTCGCAACTATATCTGTTTACTTAAATACACCAATAATAGCCGTTCTTTTGGCTGTTGGATTTCTGTTGGGATCAATTTTATTTGCTGGAATTTTACTTATTGCGAAATAGCATATTTGTTTAATGCACTGCTAATCGCAGGAAGTAAAAATTGATCTTTGACTAATTCTTTACCAGTTGTAAAAACAACTGTAAGCATTGGATTATTATTAGGAGTTTGCCACCAAGCGACATCATGGCGAACTTCACTCATTAAACCTGCTTTACTCCAAAGTTGAGAAGCCAAAGGAAGACCTGCGCCTAAAAATCCATCTACTTGATTGTTTACATCTTGCTTGCGATCAACTGGATCTAGTGAACGTTGAAAAATTTTTTTTAAATCCTCGCTTGCAAATTTTGGTAGAATTTCAATAGTCATTAATGATTCAAACATTCTAGCGATCCCATCTGTTGTCATAGTGTTTCGATTCTCATTGTTTTTCCCATAAAAATCTTTTTCCCTTCCATAAGGTCCCTCATTCCATGTCTTTTGACTACAGTTCCAATTTCTTATTTCAGGCCATCTAAGACCGTTTAGCCAGTGGTTAATCAATTGTCTTTGGATTTTCCATGCTTGATAGTTGGACTCATTAAGAGATGGACCACTTGTTGTACCTGTTAAAAGATCTAAGATATAACTTGTTGCGTCATTATTAGAGTTTGCGATCATTTCGTGTAATGCTCTTCTAAGTTCGCCTGAATCAACAATTAAGTCTTGTTGAAGCCATACTTGAGTTGCCAATGCATAAACGATTTTTACTATGCTTGCGGGATAAAAATTTTTGTTTGAATTCCATCCTGCTCCATATCCGCTAGATGAAGATGGATTTTGCTTGTCATAACGTATGCATGTTATTGCAATATTTCCTTGAAGGTTTGTATGACCTTCTTTTTCAAACCTATCTAGAAGACCTTTTAGGTAAAATGCCATTTCAGGGTCTTGTCGGTAGAACCCCATAGCGCTCGAGAAGAATTCAATATGACCTTAGAGGTTTTGCTAAATAAATCCTTATTTGTTTTAGGAAGTTTGTGGAAATTGCGAACAAATATTGATGGATTAAAAAGTGAAGATAGCGATGAATTAGTAACTCAAGCAAGTGTTGGTAGGAGTTTTCAATTGATTGATTGTTCAAAAATTCATTTTAAACATAATGAAATTATCGATAGAGTGAAAGTTCGACTTTTGGAAGATGATTATATTTGTTGGTTTAGATTTTCTGAATTAACTCATAACGCGTCAAAAATAGAATCATGGGAATCTGAATTTTTTACTGAAGAGCAAATTATTTCTAGGATTCCTCAGATATTGTCATGGACGCAGGATGCGAAACAAAAAAGTAATGAATATATGTGGGGTGGAACTATTGGACCCAATTTTGATTGCTCTGGTTTGGTTCAATCTGCTTTTGCAAGTACAGGTATTTGGATTCCACGAGATGCTTATCAGCAGGAAAAATTCTGTAAAAACTTTGCATTGGATATTGAAGCTTTAGGCGAAAAATTAATGCCTGGTGATTTACTGTTCTTTGGCTCTCATGAAAAATGTACACATGTTGGATTGCATATTGATAATGGTTTTTATATTCATAGTTCTGGGCTAAGTAATGGGCATAATGGAATAGAGATTGATTGTTTATTTCACTCAGATGTTGGCAAGATTGCATCTTTTTACAGATCTCAATTTAGATCTGCTGGAAGAGTGATTTCTTGTTATGAGAGTGAAAAACTTTAAAGAAGATTAATTGACCTTTACTTGGAGTTTTGAATGAATTCAAATGTTGCACTATCAATAGTTGTTCCTATTTATAACGAGGAAGAAAGTCTTCCTTTTTTGGTGAATCAGTTATTAGAAGTTTTACAGCCTATGGAGGAAACTTTTGAATTGGTTTTAGTTAATGATGGTTCAGCAGACAATAGCGCAGAGGTAATTAGAAACCTAAGCTTTGAGATACCAGAATTAGTTGGAGTTCTTTTACGTAAAAACTATGGTCAGACTGCTGCAATGGCGGCAGGATTTGACATTTCTTCTGGTGAAATAGTCGTTACACTTGATGGTGATTTGCAAAATGATCCTGCCGATATTCCTTTATTAATTAATAAGATTAGGGATGGCTTTGATCTTGTAAGTGGATGGAGATATCGAAGGCAAGATGCCGCTATCAGTAGAAAGCTTCCATCTAAAATAGCTAATCGTTTGATTGGGAAAGTTACTGGAGTTCGACTTAATGATTATGGCTGTTCATTAAAGGCTTATAGAAAAGAAGTATTAACAGATATGAGATTATATGGAGAGTTACATAGATTTTTGCCTGTTCTAGCAAATATTGAAGGAGCTAGAATTACCGAAGTAAAAGTAAATCATAGAGCACGTCAATTTGGATCTAGTAAGTATGGAATAGATAGAACATTTAGAGTTTTAATGGACTTGTTGACTGTTTGGTTTATGAATAGATTTTTAACTAGACCTATGTATGTTTTTGGTTTTGGTGGAATCGTTGCAATCATTGCTAGTTTCATAACAAGTTTTTATCTATTAACCATCAAACTTTTAGGAGAAGATATTGGTAATAGACCTTTACTTATTTTCGCTTTACTTCTTGCCGTGACCGGAGTTCAACTTTTTGGGTTTGGATTGCTTGGAGAGCTTCAGATCCGTACTTATCATGAAAGTCAAAATAGACCAATTTATCGCATCAGAAATACATTTCGAGGAGGACGAGACGATTGAGTTTTTTGATTGAAATTAATAGTTTTTCCTTTATAAAATGCTATGGCAGCTGCAGAAGCAATAACGATTCGACTGTCAGAATCTTTTAATCCTCTCTTTAAAAAAGGTAATGCTTTCTTGTTGTTCCATTGACTAGCAATTTGAATAGCTAATAATCGATCTCTTGGGTTGCTAGAGATTAATTTAGTTAATTGTTTTTTTGTTTCTATTGAATTAAGTGGAGGTTGATGTGCAAAAAATATAGATCTTTTATTATTCAGTTTTGTTGACTTTTCATTTTTTAAACTTTGATCGATGACTAAAGATGATTTTACCTGAGCCTTTGAAAAAGAATCATTTTGAGATTTGTTGAAAGCTGATGCTTTTGATTGTTTTTTTGAACTCCAAAGTATTAAAGCAATAATTAGAGCCAAACCACCAGCAAAAACTTGATTCATGAGGAGAAAAACTGTTTAGTAATAGATCTTCGTTAAAGAAGATATACGGATTGAACTTTTATGTCATCAATGTGTCTTATATGGTTTGTTTAGATCATAATTCTATAAAATAAAATTGGATTTATTGAAATAAGTAATGACTAGTGAACTAGCTTCAAGTTTGCTTCCCGCTATTCTGGTTCCATTAGTTGGAATCATGGGTCCAGCAGTTTTCATTGTTTTGATTGGTAGGTACATAACTGCTACTGAGTAATTTCAAAACTTTATTTTTTATCAATTTTTTAGCCCATGACTGAATCTAAAGAAACACTTATGCAAAGGTGGGCTGTGAAAACAGTCTCAGACCCAACTGTTGGTAATCTTCAAACCCCAGTCAATAGTGGTTGGTTTACCAAAATGGTTATTAATAATCTTCCTGTTTATAGAGAGGGACTATCACCTAATTTCAGAGGTCTCGAGACAGGAGCAATTTTTGGTTATTTACTCTATGGACCATTTTCGATGACTGGTCCTCTAAGAAATACTGACTTTGCTTTAACAGCTGGTTTGCTTGGTGGAGTGGGAGCTATTCAAATAATGACAGCCCTTTTTATTCTTTATAATGCCCCAGGTAAGGCTCCAAATGTTCAACCTCCCGATGCAACAGTAGATAACCCTCCTTCTGATTTATTTACCAGAGCCGGATGGAATGATTTTACAAATGGTTTTTGGTTAGGTGGAACTGGAGGTGTGGTTTTTGCTTGGTTGTTAATTGGTACTTTGCATCTAGATACTGTACTACCTTTGATAAAGGAATATCATTTACTAGGAGCTTGAATCCTTTCTCTAGAAGAATTTAATTAAAAAGCCCCTTCAATAAGGGGCTTTTTAATTCGCTAAAATATTTAGTGCAATTGGCTGATATTTTTAAAAAGCTTGAACTGAGATTCATTTATTTTGTTCTTTTGATTGGAAGCTTGTTATAGATTTATCCGAACTTACCTGAAGTAGATGCGATAACAAAGGCTCCAAAGGTTACAAAGTTTCCAACTGTGAAATGGGTTAAACCAACTAATCGTGCTTGGACAATGGATAATGCAACAGGCTTATCTCTCCAACCAACTAAATTAGCTATTGGTGTTCTTTGATGAGCCCAAACAAGAGTTTTTATAGATCATCCTTTTAAATATTAGTATTTGTTCCCATAAAAAAAGAACACTGCTTATAAAGACAGTGTTCTTTTGATTGGAAGCTTGTTATAGATTTATCCGAACTTACCTGAAGTAGATGCGATAACAAAGGCTCCAAAGGTTACAAAGTTTCCAACTGTGAAATGGGTTAAACCAACTAATCGTGCTTGGACAATGGATAATGCAACAGGCTTATCTCTCCAACCAACTAAATTAGCTATTGGTGTTCTTTGATGAGCCCAAACAAGAGTTTCGATAAGTTCTTGCCAGTACCCTCTCCAAGAGATGAGGAACATAAATCCAGTCGCCCAAATGAGATGACCAAATAAGAACATCCAAGCCCATGGAGATAAAGCATTTACACCAAATGGGTTATATCCATTGATTAGCTGAGAACTATTTAGCCATAGATAATCTCTAAACCAACCCATTAAATAGGTACCAGATTCATTGAATTGAGCGGTATTACCCATCCAAATTGCTAGATGTTTCCAATGCCAATAGAAGGTAATCCAAGCAATAGTATTTAAGGCCCAGAACATTGCTAAATAAGTAGCGTCCCAAGAAGAACTATCACAAGTACCACCACGGCCGGGTCCATCACATGGGAAAGCAAATCCTAAATCCTTTTTATCTGGAATTAGTTTTGTTCCTCTAGCATCAAGAGCACCCTTGATAAGAATCAAAGCAGTTGTATGTAGTCCTAGTGCAATCGCATGGTGAACTAAGAAATCTGCAGGTCCAATAGGTAAGAAATTGGTTAGTGCATCTGGTCTATTGATCATGTCCATCCAGTAGTGATTACCTGGCATGGAATTTGCAGCTATAGATGCAGAACTTGATGCATTTGCTAGCAACGCATTAAATCCATACATCATTTTTCCACTAGCAGCCTGTGCGAACTGTGCAAATACTGGTTCTATAAGAATCTGTTTTTCAGGTGTGCCAAAGGCTACAACTACATCGTTGTGAACATAAATTCCAAGAGTATGGAAGCCTAGGAGCATTGTTACCCAACTTAAGTGGCTAATTAAGGCTTCTTTTGTACTAAGGATTCTTGCTAGAACATTGTCTTTATTAAGCTCTGGATCATAATCTCTGACAAAGAAAATTGCTCCGTGAGAGAACGCACCAACCATCAAGAACATTGCTATGTATTGATGATGGGTATATAGAGCTGACTGAGTTGTGTAATCCCTTGCGATAAACGCATATGAAGGAAGAGCACCCATATGCTGGGCGACCAAACTACAAGCTACACCTAAAGAAGCGAGTGCTAGTCCAAGTTGAATATGGAGTGAATTGTTAACTGTCTCGAATAGTCCATTGTGCTTGATACCGAAATAACCCTTATGTGGATCTTTTGGGTGACTTGTATTGTGGGCTTCAACGATTTCTTTAAGGCTATGTCCAATACCAAAGTTAGTCCTATACATATGGCCTGCAATTATAAATACAACTCCTATAGCCAAATGATGGTGAGCAATATCTGTTAGCCAAAGTGATTCACTTTGAGGATGAAGTCCACCTAAGAATGTAAATATCGCTGTACCAGCTCCTTGAGTAGTTCCAAAAACCGCATCAAGTGAATCAGGGTTTTGAGCATAAGCTCCCCAATTACCAGAGAAAAATGGAGTTAGACCTTCTGGATGAGGCATAACAGTTAACCAGTTATCCCAGCCAACATGTATTCCTCTTGATTCAGGGATAGCTACGTGAATTAAGTGACCAGTCCAAGCAATACTGCTGAATCCAAAAAGAACAGCTAAGTGATGGTTTAACTGAGATTCTGCATTTTTAAACCATGCTAATGAGGGTCTGTATTTAGGCTGAAGATGAAGCCATCCAGCAAACAATAACCAGCAGACAAGGATGTTCATAAAGATTGCACCCTGGAAAAGCTGCTCATTAGTTCTCATGCCAATTGTGTACCACCAGTGGTATAAGCCGGAGTAAGCAATATTGACTGGAGAAGTTGCTCCTGCCTGAGTCAGTGCATCAGTAAGACCTTGTCCAAAATGAGGGTCCCAAATTGCATGAGCAATTGGACGAGTATGAGTTGGATCTAGAACCCATTGCTCAAAGTTTCCTTGCCAAGCAATGTGAAAAAGATTTCCTGCCACCCAAAGACCAATGATGGCTAAGTGACCAAAATGTGTAGAGAAGAGTTTTTGATATAACTGTTCCTCTGTCATACCGTCATGACTTTCGAAGTCATGAGCGGTAGCTATGCCGTACCAGATTCTTCTGGTTGTAGGGTCTTGAGCAAGACCCTGACTAAAAGATGGAAATTTAGTTGCCATTTTATAAAAGATCAGAGAGGGTCAGCCGAGACCGATTAAGCGAGCGTGGAAGAAGGCCCAAGTTGTAGCAATTCCTCCTAGAAGGAAATGAGCTGCTCCTACTGCACGACCTTGAGTGATAGATAGAGCTCTTGGTTGAATAGTTGGTGCCAACTTAAGTTTATTGTGAGCCCAAATGATTGACTCAAATAATTCTTGCCAGTAACCACGGCCACTGAATAGGAACATAAGACTAAATGCCCAAACGAAATGTGCTCCTAAGAACATCAAACCGTACATACTTATGGGTTGACCATAACTTGTAAGGACCTGTGAGGACTGAGCCCAGAGGAAATCTCTAAGCCATCCATTAATAGTTATGGAGCTTTGAGCAAAGTTGCCTCCGGTAAGTCCCCATACATCACTTTGCATTTTCCATGAGAAGTGGAAGATAACTACTGATAAGCCGTTATACATCCAGAACAATCCAAGGAAAACATGATCCCAAGAAGAAACTTGGCATGTACCTCCTCTTCCTGGTCCATCACAAGGGAATCTAAACCCAAGATTCGCTTTGTCAGGAATTAGTCTGGAGCTCCTTGCGAATAAAACTCCCTTTAGAAGAATCAGAAGGGTTACGTGGATAGTAAAAGCATGGATATGGTGAATCATGAAATCAGCAGTTCCTAGAGGTATAGGAGCGATTCCAATTTTTCCGCCAACTTGGCTTACAGAACCATTGAAAACTTCACTTACTAAACCAGGTTGAAGATTTACATTGAAACCATTAAGAGTGGTTGCTCCTGCTGCGGAATGATGGATATTTTGAATCCATTGAGCAAAAACAGGTTGAAGTTGGATTCCTGTATCGCTGAACATATCTGCAGGTCTTCCTAAGGCTCGCATTACATCGTTATGGATATAAAGACCAAAACTATGGAAACCTAAGAACATGCAAGCCCAATTTAGATGACTAATTAATGCATCTCTTGCTTTCAAAATTCTATCTAGGACATTATCTATATGCTTTGCTGGGTCATAGTCTCTAATCATTGCAATGCCAGCATGAGCTGCCGCACCAACAATAAATAAACCTCCAATCCACATATGGTGGGTAAATAATCCTAGTACTGTTGGATAGTCAACAGATAAGTATGGATAAGGAGGCATCGCATACATGTGATGCGAAATGATAATGCTCAAAGAACCAACCATTGCCAGATTGATTGCTAATTGTGCATGCCAACTATTTGCAAGGAATTCGTAAATTCCTTTGTGTCCATTAGGAGCAGGGAAAAGTATTGGGTCTCCTACATGGTTGTCTACTATTTCTTTAAGACTATGACCAATACCAAACATAGTTCTATATATATGTCCACCAAATACAGCTAGGACCCCAAAAGCCAAATGATGGTGAGATATATCTGTCATCCATAGACTTCCAGTTACAGGATTTAATCCTCCTTTAAAGGTAAGGAAATCTGTAAATGCCCACCAATTTCCACTGAAGAAGTTTTCAACAGTTCTTCCTGCAAGACCAGGGAAGATCTGACTAGCTATTTGTGGATTGCAAAATTCATGAGGTAGAGGAATATCTGCAATGCTTGCAATTGATACTCCATCAATTACAAGTGGTTTGCCTGCATCTATCGCATCCATTAATGCTGCAGTAGGAGCACCAATATGAATACAGTGACCTGCCCATGCAATGGAACCTAAACCAATAAGTCCAGCTTGATGATGGTTGAGCATCGATTCAAGATTTCTGAACCAGTCAAGTTTAGGAGCTGCTTTGTGATAGTGATAAATACCACCATGTAGCATTATTGCTGCCATGAGAAGAGCGCCAATAGCAAGAGCCATTAACTCAGTCTCATTTGTAATTCCCCAGCCTCTCCACATCTGGAAAATTCCTGATGTGATCTGAATGCCGTGATAGTTTGCACCTAAATCAGCGTTAAGCATCTCTTGGCCAACTATTGGCCAAACAACTTGAGCGCCAGGTTTGACATGGGTAGGATCAGCTAACCAGCCAGAATAATTCGAAAAGCGCGCCCCGTGAAAGAAGGCAGCGCTCATCCAAATGAAAATGACTGCTAAATGTCCAAAGTGAGCAGAAAAGATTTTTCTACTGGTTTCTTGTAGATCTCCAACATGGGTATCAAAATCATGCGCATCAGCATGAAGATTCCATATCCAAGTTGTAGTCTTTGGACCCTTTGCAAGGGTCTTGGACCAAAAACCAGGCTTATCAAGCTTGGAAAAATCTACAGGGATTGCATCAGTTTCGATAGGTTTATCGAGAACTGGTTCTTTTTTTTGTTCTCTTTCTGGTGGGCTAATGGTCATCGAGTGATTCCTTCAGGAATGTGATCGAGGTTTTTTGGGGCCTAATCTTGCAAAGATCAGGGTTAAATCTTTGGTAAGTAATTCTACTTATGAAGTTGGATTACTTTGTGAAAGATTTTAGGAATTCAAGACCTACCTTTGAAGTTACTTGAAAACCTATATAAGGGTTATGACATAAGCATAAAGTAGACAGACAGTTACTACGGAACCATGTAACAAATGTTCTACACTTTTATTCCTAAGAGGCCATTGAATTAATGGTTTTTCTTGATTAGTAAATATTTGCCTTTAGTAGAGTGAAGGGAAAAAAGTTATTTAGGTCTAGAGGCTTTACTTTTTATAGACATTAATTCGAGGAAACATAAGCTATATAATCTTTTCTTGGCTTTGGAAAGTTTAATTAGGCCATAATGGCTAGGTAAAAATACCATACGATTGTTTGATAACAGCTTTTTATTGATTTCAAGAAATTTATTTAAAGACTATTTCACGGTTTTTGATTTTTGATTTTTACTAAAGCTTTCTTTTAGGGGCTAACTTGTTTAGGTAATTAAAAAATTTATTTTATTTCTCGTTCTGGAAAAAACATTAATAAAAACTCCCAAAAGGATTGCATTTGGATTTTCTTTAAGCGCTTTGCCTTTGCTTGAGAGATTGCAAGCAAGCAATCATGTAGATCAAATCTTTATATCTAATGGTTCAACTCTTTTTTTAGAAAAAAAAATTGAAGGTTTAGTTGAATCCTCACCAATTGATTTTTTAAAAGATCATTGGAAGAACAATAATAAATTAATTTTTTTAGGTTCAATCGGAGCTGTGGTAAGGCTTATATCTCCTTTTGTTAGATCTAAACATAATGATCCAGCAATACTTGTCATGGATTCAAAAGCTAAAAATGTTATTACTCTTTTAGGAGGCCATAAGCAAGGAGGAGACGCATTTGCGAATGAGTTGGCAGCTGCTTTAGAGGCAGAAGTGATTTGCACCTCAGATTCATTTACTGAAAGAAGAATTCCTTTGGATTGTTTTGGTGAAGGATGGGGTTGGGAGAGAGGTGGTGCAGATGTCGATTGGCGAAAATTAATGATTAGACAGTCTAAAGAGCAAAAAAATATAGTTTTTCAAGCACAAGGTTCAAAATTATGGCAAAAATTAAAAGGTTGTTCCAATTGTTCTTTTTTAGCGAAAAATGATCCAATCTCTTTTGAAAATATCAACTTATATATAGGTCAAGAAAATTCCAATATATGTTCATGGCATCCACCGACAATAATCATTGGAATTGGCTGTGAGAGAAATACTGATGAAAGAGTCATTGAAAGGGCAATTAATCAGTCTTTTAAGCAAAATGGTTTATCACTTCTTTCAATCAGTTGTTTAGCAACTATCGATAAAAAAAATGATGAAATAGGATTATTAAATGTTGCAAATAAAAATGAATGGCCAATTTATTTTTTTAGTGCACTTGAACTTTCACAAGTCAGTGTGCCTACTCCTTCAAATGTAGTTTTGAATGAAATGGGAACCCCTTCAGTTGCTGAGGCTGCGGCAATTTTATTAGGAACTCAGAGTGGCAAGTTAATACAAGAGAAACAAATCTATTATTCCAACGAAGATGAGAGTGGGGCAGTAACAATTGCATTGGTCGAGGTTTCAGCTCCTTTTGCACCTCATAAAGGTGAATTGCATTTAATCGGCAGCGGCCCTGGAGATGTGGAGATGCTCACTGCTGACTCACGCCGAGCTTTAGCTAGATGTGTTGCTTGGATTGGTTATACACCTTACTTAAATTATCTGGATTCAATTCGTCGCCATGATCAGTTTCGGATTGATTCAGACTTAACTTTTGAAAAAGATCGATGTCAATACGCTCTTGATCTTGCGAAAGAGGGAGTCAAGGTTGCTCTTATTTCGTCTGGCGATTGTGGAATTTATGGAATGGCAGGGTTGGCTCTTGAACTCTGGCTCAATGAAAAGGTTTGTTCAAGGCCCTTATTCCAAGTTCATCCAGGCATTAGCTCTTTTCAGATGGCTGCAGCGAAACTAGGAGCACCTTTTATGCATGATTTTTGCTCTATCTCTTTAAGTGATCTTTTGACACCATGGAATCAAATTGAGAAGAGAATAAAAAGCGCTGCGATAGGTGACTTTGTTATTGCAATATTTAATCCAAAATCTGTTAAGCGTGATTGGCAGTTAAAAAAGACAGTTGATTTACTACTTGAATTTCGTCAACCAGGCACACCTGTTGCTATCGCTAGAGAGCTTGGAAGGCCAGATGAAAGTATAGAAATACATACTCTTGAAACGGTGCCATTTAATCAGGTCGATATGCTTACGATTTTGGTGATTGGCAATAGTCAAAGTGTTATTAAAAATAATAGATTTCTAACGCCAAGAGGTTATTTCTCTAATTGATTTTTACTTCCTTTGATTAAACAATGGAAAGTTAGTATTCAGATTGCTTTTTGTTAGTAAGTTTAGAAGAACTTAAAAAATCAAGTCAATTTTGAAATTCTTTCTAAAGTTAGTTTGTTATTAAAAGAGCTTTGCTTAAACCAGACTGGTTACGTGTTAAGGCACCGCAGAAAGAAAGGATCGGAAATGTTGCTGATCTATTGGTTGATTTAAACCTAAATACAGTTTGTCAGGAAGCAAGTTGTCCAAATATTGGAGAATGTTTTGCAGGTGGAACTGCTACTTTTTTAATAATGGGTCCTGCTTGCACTAGGAAATGCCCTTATTGTGATATTTCGTTTGATAATTCAAAAAGGCCTTTAGATTCGTCAGAACCTGATCGTTTAGGTGAAGCCGTTTACAGGATGGGTTTAACGCATGTTGTAATAACTTCAGTAAACCGTGATGATTTGGACGATGGAGGAGCTAGTCAATTTTTGAAATGTATTAAGGCTGTTCAAAGAAAATCTCCTTTTACATCTATTGAAGTCTTGATTCCAGATCTTTGTGGTAATTGGGATGCCTTGAAAGTTATTTTGGATGCTTCCCCAAATGTACTAAATCACAATATCGAGACAGTTCCAAGACTATATTCAAGAGTTAGACCTCAAGGAAAATATGAAAGGTCTTTGGAATTATTAAAAAGAGTTCGTGAAGGTTGGCCAAGAGTTTATACAAAATCTGGCTTGATGGCTGGATTAGGGGAAACAGATGAAGAGATTTCGAGGGTTCTATATGATCTTCATTTAAATAAAGTCGATATAGTAACTATTGGCCAATATTTATCACCAGGACCAAAACATTTACCTGTTAATCGATTTGTATCGCCTGCGCAATTTGAGAATTACCGTGTTGAGGGAGAAAATAAACTAGGATTTTTACAGGTGATTAGTTCACCATTAACTAGAAGCAGCTATCACGCCGGAGAAGTTAAGAAATTAATGATGTCTCATCCAAGATGAGTGGAAAAGTTGGGTTTACTTCCATCAATTGCTATCCATTCTTGAAGATTCCAATCTACTAATTCATGTTTAATCATTGGATCATTTTCGATGAATTTTTTTGCTGTTAAATAATCCTTAGCTTCAAAAATTAATAAACCTCCACCTCCTGGAATTTTATTTTCGTTTGTTAAGTAGCCACTATGAATATACTGCCCAGATTGACTTATATTTTTTACCCATTCTTTGTGCATTAATAAGAAATTATTTCTCTGACTATTTGATAAATCTAAGGTGCACTTTTTAAACTTTTCAGTCTTAATAAATATAGGCATTCTTTTCTCTTTATAGTGTTGCTTTTTCAAGAGTTTCTTTGATACCTAATTTATTTTTTTCGCTTGGAGGAACTACGACTTTAAATAAGTTTTTGCATGAGGACCAATCTGAGAGAATTTTTTTCGCTATAGGACTTTGGGTTTTCTCATGATATTCAATAATGAGATCCTTTAAAAATTGTTCTTGGTTTGTTGAATTTAGATCATGAACTTCAACAATTTCTTTATTCATTCTTAAGTCAAGTTTATTGTGTTGGTCAAGAATAAAAGCTAGGCCTCCAGTCATTCCTGCTCCAATATTTCTTCCAGTTTTTCCAAGCACAACAACTACTCCTCCAGTCATATATTCGCAACAATGATCTCCAGCTCCTTCAATAACTGCATGAGCTCCACTATTGCGAACACCAAAGCGTTCTCCTGCTATTCCAAGAGCGAATAATTTGCCACCAGTTGCTCCATATAGGCACGTGTTTCCAACTATTACCTGAGAGCTAGATGTTTCATTAATAATTTTTGGAATTATCGTAATGGACCCTCCGTTTATCCCTTTGCCTACATAATCATTGGCTTCTCCTATTAAAGAAATATTCATTCCTTTTAAAATAAATGCACCAAAACTTTGACCAGCTGAACCTTTAAAGATCAAATTTAAATTCCCATTAAAACCTTTATTTCCGTATTTTTTGGCTATTTCTCCAGAGATTCGTGCGCAAAGACTTCTATCAGTGTTAATAACTGGAATTTCTTTAGTGATGCTTCCCTGAGTTTGAATTGCATTGGTAATCCCTTCATCTTTGAGTAGAGAATTTTCAAGAACATCTCCATTACTATGAGCTTGTACTTCATGGTGCAACCATGAACGATCTTTTGGGTTCTCTAGAGGCTTTAGAAGGCTAGATAGGTCAACTTCTTTCGTTTTGGTCAATTCAAAGTGCCTTGGGATTAATAGATCTGTTCTTCCAATTAGATCCTCGACTTTTGCTACTCCAACTTGACTCATCAATTGTCTAACTTCCTCAGCTACGAAGATAAAAAAGTTAACTACATGTTCTGGTAAACCAGGGAATCTTTTTCTTAGACCTTCTTGTTGAGTTGCTACACCGACCGGACATTTGTTTGTATGGCAAATCCTTGCCATGATGCAACCTTCTGCAATCATTGCGATTGTTCCAAAACCATATTCTTCTGCTCCCAGTAAAGCTGCAATCAGCACATCCCATCCTGTCTTTAAACCTCCATCTGCTCTTAATAAAACTCTTTTTCGAAGACCATTTTCGATTAAAGAGCGATGAACTTCAGTTAAGCCCAGTTCCCAAGGCAAACCAGCATGTTTAATTGAACTTAGTGGAGATGCTCCAGTCCCTCCATCATGCCCTGAAATTTGGATGACATCAGCATTCGCTTTTGCGACTCCCCCTGCAATAGTGCCAATGCCTATTTCAGCAACTAATTTCACACTGACTTTTGCAGTCGGATTTATTTGATGTAGATCATGTATAAGCTGGGCAAGATCTTCTATGGAATAGATATCATGATGAGGAGGAGGAGAAATAAGAGCTACTCCTGGCTTGCTATTTCGAAGCTTGGCTATATATTTATCTACTTTGGGTCCAGGTAATTGACCTCCTTCGCCAGGCTTTGCACCTTGAGCTACTTTGATTTCTAATTGTTTGCCACTAGTTAAATATTCCGGTGTTACACCAAATCGACCAGACGCAATTTGTTTAATTGCAGAACAAGCGGTATCTCCATTTAAAAGTCCTTTCAGATTGGGTAGAGTTTTTGATTGATTATTTTCATCAACATCATCGAGAACATTGAATCTCGCTGGATCTTCTCCTCCTTCACCACTATTACTTTTACCTCCTATTCTATTCATTGCTATTGCAAGAACTTCATGCGCTTCCCTTGATAGGGCTCCCAGGCTCATTCCACCGGTGCAGAATCTTTGACAGATACTCTCAACACTTTCTATTTGATCAAGAGGTAAAGGCTGAGAAGCTGTTTTAAATGTAAGGAGATCTCTCAGGGTAGTAGCGGGGCGACTTTCTAGAAGTTGTTGATAAGTTTTGAAGTGGTCATATCCAGGACCAGCTTTCACTGCAGCATGGAGCAGTTTTGACATTTCTGGATTATTTAAATGAAATTCTCCGCTATTTCGATATTGAACAAATCCATTAAAATCAAGTTTTTTTTGCTCTAATTCTGGGTAAGCCTTTTTATGAAATGAAATTGTCTCGATTGATAATTCGCTCAGCGTAAGTCCTGCTATACGACTTGTCGTTCCCTTGAAAGCCAAATTAATTAAATCTGCTCCAATACCTATAGCTTCAAAAATTTGTGCTCCATGATAGCTTGCTAGCACTGAAATTCCAATTTTTGAAAGTATTTTTCTTAATCCATCTTCCATTGCTCTTTTAACATTATCTTGAGCAATCTCTATGGATATATGAGATAACTTTCCATCGGAAATCAGTTTTTGAGTTTTAGGGAGTGTCCACCAATGGCGAGTAGTTTCCCATGTCAGCCACGGACATATTGCACTGGCCCCAAATCCAATCAGACAAGCTATATGATGCGTACTCCAGCATTGAGCTGTATCTACAATTATGGAGGTTTTCAGTCGCAGTCCCTTTCTAAGTAAGTGATGATGAACGGCGCCAACAGCAAGAAGAGGAGGGATGTAGGAATTTTCTCGATTAATATGTCTATCTGAAAGGATTAGTATTTCAGCACCATTGATAACAATATTTTCTGCTTCTTGGCATAGATTTTTAAGACCTTTATCTAAATCCCCTTCATTATTAATGGGAATTAACGTAGATAATTCTTTGCAGTTAAGACCAGATTTAGCTATTGTAAGTAATTCTTTTTCATTAATAATTGGCGACTTGATATGAATTAGTTTTGCTGATTTTTCTTTTGGAGATAATGGTGCTTTTCTAACACCAAGATGCATCTCTAAGCTAGTAACAAGTTTTTCTCTAAGAGGATCAATTGGGGGATTAGTAACCTGTGCAAATCTTTGTTTGAAATAGTCATAAAGAATATGAGGTCTATTAGAAAGTATGGCTAATGGAATGTCATCACCCATGCAATAGGTTGGTTCTTTTGCATGGGCTGCCATGCTATTAATTATGTAATCAAAATCTTCAGCACTAAATCCAAAGGCAATTTGTTGTTGCAGCAACTCTTTCTTATCAAATTTATGATTTACTTCCCAATTTTGGTTATTAAGGTTTATTCGATTTGCTTTTAACCAATCCAAGTATGGATATCGATTCGCTGCCTCTTCTTTGACATCCCAGTTTCGTAAAATTCTCTTTTTTTCTAAATCTACTGCCAGCATTTGTCCAGGACCAAGTCGACCTTTTTCTTGTATTTGGTGTTCATCTAAATCAACCACACCTGTTTCAGATCCCATGACAACATATCCATTTTTAGTGATGCAATAACGAGCTGGTCTAAGTCCATTTCTATCAAGTGTTGCGCCTATATTTCTTCCATCAGTAAAGACTATTAATGCTGGTCCATCCCATGGCTCCTGAGTTCCAGCCGCATATTCATAAAAAGCAGTGATTTCTGGTTTTTGTATTAATTCAGGTTGATCTCTAAAAGCTTCAGGTATAAGTGTTAATAAGCTATCAGTTATAGGTCGTCCGCTACGCACTAATAATTCAAGAGTTAAATCAAGATTGGCTGAATCACTAAATAAATTATTGACAATTGGTTTTAGATCACTTGCAGTGTCCTTCCAAACTGAACTGATATCAGTTTCTGTTGCTTTTGCCCAATTTATATTTCCTAGTAATGTATTTATTTCTCCATTATGACCTAAAAGTCTCATTGGCTGGGCTAATGGCCATTTTGGTAAGGTATTTGTACTAAATCTTCTATGGTAAACCACATATGAAACTTCGAATCTATCATCATTTAGATCTGTATAAAAAGGAGCCAGAATTTCAGATCTAACCATACCTTTATATACAATTGTCTTATTACTTAAGGAGCATATATAGAGCCCTAATTTGTCATCTTTTAATTTTATATTAGCTCTATTTGAAATCCTTTGCCTTAATCTAAAAAGTAAAGCCTCAAGATTAATTTCTTTATCTTTAATGGTAACTATCCATTGTGCAATAAAGGGTTCATTTTCTCTTGCAAGCCTGCCTAAGACTTCATCATTGACTGGAACATCTCTCCATCCTTTGGAGATCAACCCTAAAGACTCAGCTTCTTCCTCGCATATATTCTTAGCTATTTCTCTGTTTTTTGAGTCTTTAGGCATGAAAATCATACCTATTCCTGATAGTTCAGGTTCGCAAGATCTAGCTGAACCCCAAACTTGCGTGAAATAAGACCATGGAATTTCGCATAAGATTCCTGCCCCATCCCCTGAGTCACTATCTCCTCCACATCCTCCTCTGTGTTCCATGCAGCTTAGGCCACGTAATGCCTGAGCTAGCACCCAATGATTTTGTTTGCCTTCAACGCTGGCTATAAAGCCAACTCCACAAGAATCTTTTTCCCCAGAAAAGGCGTCTGGATAAGTGCTATCACGATAAGGCCAATTTGATCTTGAGAGTCTTTGATTCATGTTTTTGACTTACTATTTTTCTTTTCTTATAAATGTGCTATTGGTAATTTTTAAAATAGATGATTAGATTGATTTGATAGATCTTTAAGTTACATCTTAATCACTTTTGTCTACCATCAAGTTTTTTATTCAATACTTTCTTAAAAACTTTTGTACTTGTCCTTAAACCTGAATAAAAATAAAATATTAATTCAAAAAAAAAACGAATTTGGGTGGTTGACCAAGTAATCTAAACAATTGTTGAATCTGGTCGAACCAAAGACCAAATATTAAATTAATGCCAACCATTCAACAGTTGATAAGAACAGAGCGAAAGACTCTAAAAACAAAGACTAAATCTCCTGCTTTGCGAGGTTGCCCAGAAAGGAGAGGGGTTTGTACAAGGGTTTACACCTCAACTCCCAAAAAACCTAACTCGGCTCTAAGAAAAGTGGCTCGTGTCAGATTAACTTCAGGTTTTGAAGTTACTGCATATATTGGTGGTATAGGCCATAACCTTCAAGAACACTCTGTAGTTTTGCTTAGAGGTGGCAGGGTTAAAGATCTTCCAGGAGTTAGATACCACATAGTCAGAGGAACTCTTGATACCGCTGGTGTTAAAGACCGTAAACAGTCAAGATCAAAATATGGAGCTAAAACTCCTAAAGATTAAAAATATCATTTTGATTTATTGATTTTTCCCTTTATACAATTTCATTTCATGTCAAGAAGAAACGCTGCAGAAAAAAGACCTGTTCTCCCAGATCCTCAGTTTAATAATCGTTTGGCGAGTATGATGGTCCATCGGTTGATGAAACATGGGAAGAAATCAACAGCTCAAAGAATTCTTTCTGATGCTTTTGCTTTGATTAATGAAAGAACTGGTTCAGACCCGATTGAGTTATTTGAAACTGCAGTGAAAAATGTCACACCTCTTGTTGAAGTTAGAGCAAGAAGAGTTGGTGGGGCTACATATCAGGTTCCAATGGAAGTTCGTCAAGAAAGAGGAACTGCAATGGCGCTTAGATGGTTGGTAAATTTCTCAAGATCTAGAAATGGCAGAAGCATGGCTCAAAAACTTGCTGGGGAGCTTATGGATGCAGCTAATGAAGCGGGAAATGCAGTAAGGAAAAGGGAAGAGACCCATAAAATGGCCGAAGCAAATAAAGCTTTTGCTCACTACCGTTACTGATTTTGTTCAAATTTTTCAATTGAAATCCTCAAAATATTTCTTTTTTTGCATGCTGAGTTGTAGAGTCCAGGCGCATTTTAAAGTCCTTTAGTCGGAGTATTTTCTGTGGCACGCGCCTTTCCTTTGGAACGAGTAAGAAATATCGGGATTGCTGCACATATTGATGCTGGTAAAACCACTTGCACTGAAAGAATCCTTTTCTATTCAGGTGTTGTTCATAAGATGGGTGAGGTCCATGATGGTGCCGCTGTCACCGATTGGATGGCCCAAGAGAGAGAAAGAGGAATCACTATTACCGCTGCAGCGATTTCAACAACATGGGATGATCACCGTATCAATATCATTGATACCCCTGGCCACGTTGACTTCACCATAGAAGTTGAACGTTCGATGCGAGTTCTTGATGGTGTTATTGCTGTCTTCTGCGCGGTGGGTGGTGTGCAGCCACAATCTGAAACAGTTTGGCGTCAGGCAGATAGGTATTCAGTACCGAGAATGGTATTCGTAAATAAAATGGATAGAACTGGAGCAGATTTTCTTAAAGTACATGGTCAAATTAAAGATAGATTAAAAGCTAATGCTGTTCCAATTCAATTGCCAATAGGAGCCGAAAATGACTTGAAGGGCATTATTGACCTTGTAGAAAATAAAGCATACATATATAAAGATGATCTTGGAAAAGATATTGAGCAGACTGATGTTCCATCAGACATGGTTGATTTGGTCTCTGATTGGCGATCAAAATTAATGGAGTCAGTAGCCGAAACCGAAGAGGAATTACTAGAGGCGTTTTTAGAGAATGGGGAGCTAACAATAGATGAACTCAAATCTGGAATCAGAGAGGGGGTTTTGAAACATGGTTTGGTTCCAATGTTATGTGGTTCAGCTTTTAAAAATAAAGGAGTTCAATTATTACTAGATGCTGTAGTTAGCTATCTACCTGCTCCTGTTGATGTCCCTCCCATACAAGGATTACTTCCTAGTGGAAAAGAAGCTGTTAGGCCTTCTGATGATGGAGCTCCATTTAGCGCGCTTGCATTCAAGGTTATGGCTGATCCATATGGGAAATTGACTTTTGTTCGCATGTATTCCGGTGTCCTCGAAAAAGGAAGTTATGTGCTCAACTCAACTAAGGATGCAAAAGAGAGAATATCCAGGCTAATAGTTTTAAAAGCTGATGACCGTGAGGAAGTGGATGAATTAAGAGCTGGGGATCTTGGGGCTGTACTTGGACTTAAAAACACAACAACGGGAGATACTTTATGTGATTCCGATGAGTCAATTGTTCTTGAGACTCTTTACATACCTGAACCAGTTATTTCAGTTGCCGTAGAGCCCAAGACTAAAAGTGATATGGAAAAGTTAGGTAAAGCGTTGACATCTCTTTCTGAAGAAGATCCAACTTTCAGAGTAAGTACCGATCAAGAGACAAATCAAACTGTAATTGCAGGTATGGGTGAACTTCACCTGGAGATTTTGGTGGATCGTATGTTGAGAGAATTTAAGGTAGAGGCGAATATTGGAGCACCTCAAGTTTCATATAGAGAAACCATTAGAGCTAGCTCTTCAGGTGAAGGAAAGTTTGCAAGACAAACTGGTGGTAAAGGTCAATATGGTCACGTTGTGATTGAAGTTGAGCCAGGTGAACCAGGAACTGGTTTTGAGTTTGTCAATAAAATTGTCGGTGGGGCTGTCCCAAAAGAATATATAAAGCCTGCTGAATCAGGAATGAAAGAAACATGTGAGTCTGGTGTAATTGCTGGCTATCCTCTGATTGATGTAAAAGTTACATTGGTTGATGGCTCTTATCATGATGTTGATTCATCAGAGATGGCCTTCAAGATTGCCGGTTCAATGGCTTTCAAAGATGGAATCAAGAAGTGCAATCCTGTCCTTCTAGAACCTATGATGAAAGTTGAGGTAGAAGTTCCTGAGGACTTTCTAGGCTCTATAATTGGAGACCTGTCCTCTAGACGAGGGCAGGTTGAAGGTCAATCCATTGATGATGGACAATCCAAAGTCCAGGCAAAAGTGCCATTAGCCGAAATGTTTGGCTATGCCACTCAACTCCGATCAATGACTCAAGGTCGGGGTATATTTTCAATGGAGTTCAGCACCTACGAGGAAGTTCCTCGTAATGTTGCTGAAGCAATTATCTCCAAGAATCAGGGCAATTCCTGATCTCTAAAATTTACTAACCAATCCCCGATTCTTTAAACAAATGGCTCGCGAGAAGTTTGAGAGGAACAAACCTCACGTCAACATAGGTACTATCGGTCACGTTGACCATGGTAAAACAACTCTTACTGCAGCAATCACAAAGGTTTTAGCTAAAAAAGGGCAAGCCGAGGCTCAAGATTACGCTGAAATTGATGGAGCTCCTGAAGAGCGTGAACGCGGTATCACAATCAATACTGCTCATGTTGAATATGAAACCGATGGTAGGCATTACGCTCATGTTGACTGCCCAGGTCACGCTGATTATGTAAAAAACATGATCACAGGTGCTGCTCAAATGGACGGTGCGATTCTTGTAGTAGCAGCTACAGATGGTGCAATGGCACAAACAAAAGAACATATTCTTTTGGCAAAGCAGGTTGGAGTGCCTGCTCTAGTTGTTGCTCTAAACAAATGCGACATGGTCGATGATGAAGAAATGATAGAACTAGTAGAAATGGAAATTCGTGAACTTCTCACAAGTTATGACTTCCCTGGCGATGATATACCTGTTGTTCAAGTTTCAGGATTAAAAGCAATTGAGGGAGAAGCAGATTGGGAGACAAAAATAGATGAATTGATGACTGCTGTTGATTCTTCAATTCCAGAACCAGAACGTGAAGTAGATAAGCCTTTCTTAATGGCAGTTGAAGACGTGTTCTCAATTACTGGTCGTGGAACAGTTGCTACTGGCCGAATTGAAAGAGGAAAAGTAACAGTTGGAGAGGAGGTTGAAATTGTAGGCATCAGAGACACGAGACTTACAACCGTTACTGGAGTAGAGATGTTTAGAAAACTTCTCGATGAAGGTATGGCTGGAGATAATGTTGGACTTCTCTTGAGGGGTATCCAAAAAGAAGATATTGAAAGAGGAATGGTTCTTGTTAAAAAGGGTTCTATAACTCCCCATACTAAATTTGAAGGTGAGGTATATGTATTAAAAAAAGAAGAGGGTGGTCGTCATACTCCTTTCTTTGCTGGATATCGTCCTCAGTTTTACATTCGTACTACTGACGTAACTGGTCAAATTACAGCTTTTACCTCTGATGATGGCAGTAATGTTGAAATGGTTATGCCTGGTGACAGAATAAAAATGACAGGGGAACTAATATCTCCTGTTGCTATCGAGCAAGGAATGAGATTCGCAATTCGTGAAGGTGGACGTACTATTGGAGCTGGAGTCGTTTCAAAAATTATTGAGTAATAAATTTCTGAGGATGACTTGTAATTTATTCATGTCATCCTCTAAATTAAATAATTGTATGAACTAATTAGTTCATACAAAAAAGAACATTGAAAATTTAATTAGCTTTTGGTCATCCCATTATGTCAACTGCAATTGCACAGCAAAAAATACGCATTCGCTTAAAGGCTTTTGATAGAAGAATGCTAGATTTATCTTGCGATAAAATAATTGAGACTGCAGACACAACAGCTGCTTCAGCAATTGGGCCTATTCCACTTCCTACTAAAAGAAAAATTTATTGTGTTCTTCGTTCGCCACACGTGGATAAAGACTCAAGAGAGCATTTTGAAACAAGAACTCATAGAAGATTAATTGATATTTACAGCCCTTCTGCAAAGACGATTGATGCCCTGATGAAGTTGGATCTTCCAAGCGGAGTTGATATAGAAGTTAAGCTCTAGGTCTTTTTCTCTCAAACCAGAGATTGATTATCTAGGATATGTTTAATTAGGAATAACCATTTGAGCGAACTTTCAGTTAGGGAGCTACCACTTTTCCCATTGCCTGAGGTTGTGCTTTTTCCTCAGGAGTACTTACCACTTCATATCTTTGAGACTCGTTATAGGGTAATGCTTGAAGCTGTTTTGAAATCTGATAGCCGATTTGGAGTTGTTAGATGGGATCCAATTGCAAAAAAAATGGCAGATGTTGGTTGCTGTGCTCAGATTATTAAGCACCAAACTTCACAAGACGGAAGAAGTAATATTGTCACCATTGGACAGCAAAGATTTCGTATCCTCGAAATTATTAGTGAAACCCCTTTCATTAACGCGCTAATTAGTTGGGTGGATGATGAACCAATTTCAGACCAAACTAAATTACTGGAATTGAAGGACTCAGTCACCATTGCTCTAAAAGATGTAGTTTCACTTACCTCAAAATTAACTGAATCGGAGAAGGAACTCCCTGATGCTTTGCCTGATATTCCAAGAGAATTGTCCTTTTGGATAGCAGCTCATCTTGGCGGTCCAGTAGCAAGTGAGCAGCAAAGTTTATTAGAATTAACCAATACTTTCCATCGCTTGGAAAGAGAATATGAACTTCTTGATCACACAAGAAAACAATTAGCTGCCAGAACTGCTTTAAAAGATACTTTTTCAAACGCTGATCAAGCGAATAATTAATTATGCAATGGATAATAATTTTTATATTTTGTACATTCTTTATATTCACTTTGACTAATCAATGGCTTAGTCAAAGCCGAAAATATGAATCCGTTAGTAGTGTTGCATCCTCATATGATGCATGGACTGATGACCGTATATTAGAAAATCTATGGGGAGAACACATACATCTTGGTTTTTATGAAAAACCAAGAATGAAAAAAGATTTTAGGAAAGCCAAGGTTGATTTTGTTCATGAATTAGTTCATTGGAGTGGTTTAGATAAATTACCAAAAGGCTCAAGGGTTCTAGATGTTGGATGCGGTATTGGAGGGAGTGCAAGAATACTGTCTGATTATTATGGATTTGATGTAATTGGTATCTCCATAAGTCAACAACAAATTAAAAGAGCTAATGAATTAACGGTTAATAAAGATTTTTGTCGTTTTGAGGTTATGAATGCACTTGATTTAAAGTTTGAGAAGGGCAGCTTTGATGGGGTTTGGAGTGTTGAAGCTGGGCCTCATATTCTTGATAAACAAACGTTTGCAGATGAGATGCTAAGAGTGCTTCGGCCTGGTGGGGTTTTGGCAGTTGCAGATTGGAATCAAAGAGATTCAAAAATGCATCCCTTCAATATATTTGAAAAATTTATTATGAATCAATTATTAACTCAATGGACCCATCCTGAATTTTCAAGTATTGAAGGTTTTAAAAATAACTTATTAAATAGTCCTTATTGTGGAAGCTCTGTAGAGTCTTCAAATTGGACAAGATACACAATTCAATCTTGGAATGAATCTATATATGAAGGTGTTAGAAGACCTTCATCTATATTAAAATTAGGTCTTAGGTCCTTAATTAAAGCTTTTAGAGAAATACCGACCATACTGATGATGAGATGGTCTTTTGCCATAGGCTTGATGGAATTCGGAGTATTCAAATCAAGAGGATAAACTATTCAACTTCTGATCCAAAATAACATCCAAAATTAATTATTTGGTTGCAAAGTGGAGATAGCTCTTTGGTAAGGTTTTCAAAATCTTTTTTATCATTATTATTTAAATCAAGATCAATAAAAAACACATACTCGCCAAGTTCTCTTTTAGAAGGGCGAGATTCAATTCTACTCATGTTCAGGCCAAGATCTGCGATGCAATTCAATGCTTTTAGTAAAGCACCTGGACTATTGGACTTAAGAGAAAAAGCCATACTCGCTTTATTGCCATCTACCTTAATGTCGTTCTTACTAAGAAGAACGAACCTAGTGCAATTGCCTTCAATGTCATTAATAGGATATGCGAGAATATTTAGTTCATTACTAGCATCTTTGGCCCCTATCGCTGCTCTGAATGAGCTGCCTTTTACCATCCTTATTGCTTCTGCCGTTGAATTGGTTGGTAAATGAACCGCATTTGGAATATTGTCATTTAGCCACTGGCTGCATTGAGCTAAAGCCTGTGGATGGGAAAGAACCTCTGAAATCGTTGATATAGATCCGCTGCTCATTAATGAGTGTTTGATTGGGAGAACTAGGGCTCTATGGATATATATATTTTTATGTCTCCATAAAGAATCTAATGTTGTAGTAACTCCACCTTCTACTGAATTTTCAATTGGTACAACGGCTGCTTCACAAAGATTGTTTGCAAGATTATCTACTACAGATCTTAAACCTTTGAATGGCGATAACTCAGGCGAGTCAAGCTTTTCTAAGGCTACAAGTGCTTTTGCAGCCTTTTCAGCGTATGTTCCTTTAGGTCCTAGGTAGGCCACTCGAGTTGACATTAGATGAAAAAAATGGGGTAAATACCGATAAGATCAAACTTAGTAAGTTTTTGATAATGCCTCTTGCCTTTAAAGCACGACAAAAAATTGATCTAGTTGTTCAAGATAATCAGGAACAACTACCTAATTATCTCCTACAACAGGAGAGAGTTGTAGGGGCAATGCTTGATCCTAAAAAATTGACTCCTTTGGGAGAAGGAAGCTTTAGGTACGAAGTCACCAGTTTTAAGGTTTTTCAACTTCAAATAAATCCAGTTGTATCAATAGGGGTGGAAAATACTGAGAGAAAAATCAGAATGTATGTCACGGAAAGTCACCTAGATGGTTTGGGGTTGGTTGATGATTTTGATCTCACATTAGATGCAATTTTGGAAGCAAAACCATCAGCTCTTGAAGGAGAAGCGCTTTTGGGTGTAACAGTTAGTCAGCCTCAGCTATTGAGATTAATTCCTCCTAAAATTCTCGAGTCAACTGGGCAATCAATTTTAAATGGAATTTTATTAGGAATTAAGGCAAGAGTTGAGAAGCAGCTAATTTCTGATTTCAATAATTGGTGTAAAGAAAGTTAGTTGCAAGATAGATATCAATCGATTTTCAACCTGGTAAGAAAACTTTTTCGGTGGAGTTTTGTTGCACCTGCTTTGATTAAGTTTGTTCTATGAATCTCAGTTCCATATCCTTTGTTTTTTTCTAGTCCATAAAGCCTGTATTTTTGAGCTAGTCGTTTAATTAATTCGTCTCTGGTCACTTTCGCTAACACACTTGCAGCAGCAATCGAGGCGAAATGACTTTCACCTCGAACTTGTGTTTTTTGTTTTCCTGGCCATAAGCGAATGGGTAAAATTCCGTCTACGAGAATTAAATCTGGTGGAGATGAAAATTTTTCTAATGCTCTTAACATTGCTTTTTCGGTAGCCTCTCTGATCCCAATCCTGTCAATTTCTCTTGCTGAAGCCTGTCCTATCGCCCAAGCTGTTGAGTTTGTTTTTATCAAAGGAACTAGATTCTGTCTTTGTCTGGCGCTTAATTTTTTGCTGTCTTTCAAGCCTTTAGTTAGGAGATTTGCTTCGTTTTCTTGACTTAAAATCACAGCTCCAGCGAAAACAGGGCCAAATAAACAACCTTTTCCTACCTCATCAACTCCTGCAATCATAAAATTTTTAGCTACTACGTTGAAGAAGAAGCGGAAGATCTTCTTCTTTTTCGTCTTGGATCTTCATTAACTTCTTGTGATTCGGTGGATATTAATTCATCCTTTTCAATGCTTGAATCATGATCAGGATTTATTAATCTATTTGTTTTTTCATCTAGAGTGACATTTATATTTTTTTCTTCTACATCGTTTTTGTCTTCGGACTTTGTTGATACTTGCTTAATAGGATTTTTATTTTCAAGATGAATGCCATCCTCATTATTTCTTTCTTGCTTGGAATTGGAATTATCAATTATTTTTTGTTGAGTCTTATTAATTGATTTATTTGTTTCCTCTAAAACTTCCGTGACTCCAGGCCTAATTATATGAACTCTGTAGTTTTCAGATGTTAAAGGTTTATCTAAAAGTAAAATAGGATCAAATCCCATTGAGCTATAAACCATTTCTTCGTTCTCATTCATATTTATATTAATTATTGTATTTTCCTGCCTTTTAATAATATTTTCTTTTTGGATATCTTCTCCTTTTGTATCTATGGAGATTGATTTTGAGTTGTCTCCGCAAGATTTATGTTCTTCATTCTTTGAGTTTGTTTCCAGATCTTTTAATTTGTTAGGTCGCTTTTTCTTTGTATTATTTTCAGTTGAAGATTGTATATCTTCAACTGAAAATAAGTTTGATTTGATTGCCCCAGGTTCAGGAGTTGTTGTTGGATTTATATCTTGAATAGTAATGCTTGGAAGATGACTTTGATCTTGCAAATTAGAACTTGTTTTTTTAAATAATTCATATATATTTTGACCTTGTCTTTTTCTTGTGAGCTCAACAAGTCCAAGTTCTGTAAGTGAAGCTATTTGTGGACGTGCCGAGTCTCCGTTAATTGCAGATGTGAAATGTTCTAATAATTGAAGTTGATCTCTTTTGGTATCCATATCTATGAAATCAATAATAATAACTCCTCCAATATTCCTTAATTTCAATTGCCTTGCTATCTCAATAGCTGCTTCGCAATTAGTCCATAAAACTGTTTCTCTTGAATTCGCAGATCGTGTAAAAGAGCCTGAATTAACATCAATTACTGTTAAAGCTTCTGTTGGCTCTATTATTATATATCCACCAGAAGGTAAATCAACTCTTGGTTTTAAAGCATCATTAATTGTAGATATGACTCTGTATTTTTCTAATATATTTTGTGAATCTCTATGTAATTCTATGGCTAAATCTTTATTATCCTTGTCGAGGAAACTTTCAACTCGACCAATTGCTTCACTATTATCTACAACAATTTTGGTAACATTTTGACCTGTATGATCTCTAAGAATTCTATGAATAAAGTCTTCATCTCTATTTAAAAGAATTGGTGGGGTACAACTCTCGGATGCTTGTTGAATAAGCTCCCATTGTTTAAGAAGATTTTCCAGATCATCAATTAAAAATTCTTCAGAAATATCTTCTGCTTCTGTTCTTATTAAAAGCCCAGTACTAGGAGGCTTAACTAATACTCCTAATGCTCGAAGTCGATTTCTTTCGCTTTCTGTACTAATTCTTCTTGAAATATTTACACCTTGTCCATAAGGCTGGAGTACTAGATATCTACCAGGAAGAGCTACGTTTCCAGTTAATCTAGGCCCTTTTGACCCTGTGGGCTCTTTCATTACTTGAACCAAAACTTTTTGCCTTGGTTCGAGTAACTCTGTTATTCCTGCAGTTGCTTTTTTTAATCTAAGAGGACCTAGATCATTGACATGAATAAAGCCATTTTTTTCACTTTCTCCAATATTGACAAAAGCAGCATCTATTCCAGGAAGAACATTTTCAACCGTTCCTAAGAAAATATCTCCGATTTGGTAGCTACCTTGAGCCACGATTAATTCATCTATTCTCTCATCAGTGAGCAGAGCGGCAATTCGCAAATGCTCAGCAATAACAATTTGCTGGGGCATATATAATGTTGAGCTTTTTAAGCTTTTAAAAATTGATTAGCAGAAAAACTGCAAATAGAATTGTTGGATATTTTTAACGTCGAATAAACTTAAAGAGATTTTTGAATACTGTCGGAATGATAATTAAATATAATCCGTTTGAAATCGTTGGATTTGCCAACGTTTAATCTAGGCTTCTCTTTAAGAACAATTGACGTTAATTAAGAACATTTAGGGCCTTAACCCCTTTTCTTTGTCCTTTTTTAATACTATCACAATATTCCTTTTGATTTTATAGCTTTAAGTCTGTAGCTATATGAAAAAGTTAATTCTTAAATACTTAATCATCTGGGTTTGAAGATTTGCAGGGCTTTAAGGGATTATCCTTAAAGCAAATCTGGACAATTTTCAAGTGGTACAAGTAAATTCTGATTACCTGAAATTAAAAGCAGGATATCTTTTCCCAGAGATTTCTAGAAGAATTAAAGAATTTAATGCTAAGAATCCAGATGCTGATTTGATCCGACTTGGAATCGGTGATGTTACCGAACCCCTCCCTTTGGCCTGTCGTGAAGCAATGAAATATGCTATTGAAGAAATGGGTACACAGCAAGGCTTTAGGGGATATGGTCCAGAGCAGGGCTATCAATGGCTTCGTGAGAGCATTGTCGAAAATGATTATTTAACTCGCGGTTGTGAGATTAAGGCAGAGGAGATTTTTGTTTCAGATGGCTCGAAATGCGATAGTAGCAATATTTTAGATATTCTTGGGAAGGCCAATAAAATAGCCGTAACTGATCCTGTTTATCCTGTATACGTTGACACTAATGTGATGACAGGTAGGACAGGAGAAGTTAACTCTTCAGGTGAATATGACGGCTTAAGTTATATTCCAATTAATTCAGATAATGGATTTGAGGCAGCAATACCAAAAGAAAAATTTGATGTGATTTATCTTTGTTTTCCTAATAATCCCACTGGGGCTGTAGCAACAAGAGAACAATTATTTTCTTGGGTTAAATATGCAAAAGAAAATAATTCTTTGATTCTTTTTGATGCTGCTTATGAGGCTTTCATTACTGATGAATCTATTCCTCATTCGATTTATGAAATTGAGGGATCTAAAGATTGTGCAATTGAGTTCCGCTCTTTTTCAAAAAATGCAGGCTTTACTGGAACAAGATGTGCTTTTACAGTTATTCCAAAGTCTTTAAAAGGTAAAGCGGGTGCTGAAGAAGTTGATTTGTGGTCCTTATGGAATCGTCGCCAAAGTACTAAATTCAATGGTGTAAGTTATATAGTTCAGAGGGGGGCAGAAGCTGTTTACTCTATAGAAGGTAAAAAACAAATCAAAAAATTAGTAAGTTTTTACATGAATAATGCTCAAATAATTAAAGAAAATTTGACTGCTGCAGGATATGAAGTTTTTGGTGCCATTAATGCCCCCTATGCATGGATCAAAACACCGAAAAACATGAGCTCATGGGATTTTTTCGATTTTTTACTTGCAAAAGCAAATGTCGTTGGTACACCAGGAAGTGGATTTGGAGCTGCAGGAGAGGGTTATTTTCGATTATCTGCCTTCAACAGTAGAGAAAATGTCGAAAAAGCTATGCAAAGGATCGTAAAACTTTAATGTGTAATCTCATGGTAAGTTCCTTGTTAAAGAGTGCTATTCATCCTGGCAGTTTAATTATGGTTGATTCTTCAAATCAAACTGATGGAGGCACGGCTGTTGTTGATAGGGAACTTCAGCGAGTGAGAAAATTATCTCCGAAATATAAGGTTTTGCTTCATAATGATCCCGTTAATACAATGGATTATGTAGTTGATACATTAAGGCAGGTGGTTCCACAATTAAGTGAACAAGATGCTTTGAATATTATGTTAGAAACGCACAATAATGGTGTCGGTCTTGTTATCACTTGTGATTTAGAGCCCGCTGAATTTTATTCTGAATCTTTAAAGGCAAAAGGCCTAACAAGCACAATAGAATTAGAAAGCTGAAAATATCATTTAACAGGTTTTGGAATAGATGGTTGCATCACAAGATGCAATGGCTACCAACAATAACTCTATTTTTGTTTTTATACCTTGCTGGATGGTGCATCAGCAACTTCTTTTTTTACTTTTTTAATCGAAATATTAGCTCTAGTAATTTGAGTATTACAGGTACTATAATAACATTCATATTATTTTTAAATATTCTACCAAGTTGGGGTCTTATTAGATGGAAAACACATAATACATGGCTATCTATAGGATTAGATTTTAGAAATAAATTTGCAGCATTCAAGATATTTTTTAGTGGACTAATATTTTCAACTTTTCTTTTATCTATTCTGGTGATATTTGTTTTCTTATGCGGCTGGGTTGATACCGTTAACTATATTAAATTAACTGAGTTTTTAAATGCAATATTACTGATAGTGGGCATTGTTTTCGCTGAAGAAATAATTTTTAGAGGATGGTTAATGGAAGAAATGGTCCTTTTGTTTGGTTTGAAAAAAGGAATAGTTATTCAATCTACGATTTTTAGTCTAGCTCATTATAGATCTGATATTAGTTTATTAGCTTTAATTCCTTTCTTTACTGGCCTATTTCTTTTTGGATTAGTTCTAACTTTAAGACGAACAATTGATAGAGGGTCGTTATGGGGTTGTATCGGTTTGCATGGGGGATTGGTTGGTATTTGGTATTTATTTGATTCAGGAATGCTTATTTTCTCTGCTAATACCCCTTATTTTTTATTAGGACCCAGCAAAAACATGGTAAATCCTATTGGGAGCGTTATAGGTATAATAATTTTATTAATTACTATATTTTTTCAAAGAAGGTTTTTTGCCAGAACGGGACGATTTTTAGCCTCTACTGTTAATGCTTCGTTTAAAGATGAAACTCCATAATCTCTTTCTAATAAATTCATAACTGTTCTACCAAAATCATTTGGATTTGTATCAAAAGCTTCTAAACATATCCTTCCAAACTCTTTGCCCATTGGTTCTGGGTTCCAGAGCAGTTTCCTCGCTGTCCATGGCATTAAGCTCATAGGGTTGTAACCAGGTTTCAATAAACCTTTTTTAAGTCCATATTCTTCTAATAAAGTGTGAGGTTGTAGTCCTATAAAAAATATAGAAGGCTCAACAATATCGGCTCCAAAGATCTTCTCTAATTCTCGATGATAAGTAACTGTTTGTCTTATAGTTTCTGGACGTTCGTCAATAACATTGAATGAGTAATTTACTGAGACTTGTGCTTTAAATCCTGCTTTTGCTAAAAGTTCGCAATTTTTCAGGACTGTTTTTAGGTTATATCCCATTCTCATTTTCCTCACCAGTTCTTGGGATCCAGAAGTTATTCCAATTTCGAAATAGCTCATACCTGTTTTAACCATTAATTCAGCAAGCTCTTCATCTAAATTGTCAGCTCGTATATATGCGGCCCAGTGAATATCATGCAACCCTTCATCATAGATAGCTTGAAGAATTTCTTTGGCATTTTGAATATGTCCTCTAGAAGGTATGAATTGAGCATCAGTAAACCAAAAACCACGAACACCAAGATTGTAAAGTTCTTTAATTTCTTTAATAACCTCATTAACTGGATTAATTCTTACTTTTTTCCCTTCAATAACTGTATAAATACAATAACAACAGTTGTGAGGGCAACCTCTCTTGGTTTGGACTCCGATATAAAAGTCGCCACCATCTAAATACCATTTAAACTCGGGCCAAATGGATTCAATATATGCATAATCACATGCAGTCTTAGTTATGTTGTTTGGTTTTTCATGAATTAAATTTTCTCTAGGAGGCTCACCAACTACAAAACATCTTTCATCGATAAATGATTCATTCCTTATTATTTTTTCTATTAATAGCTCTCCTTCGCCTAATGATATGATGCTACCTTTAGGCAATGATTTTTTTAATTGATTATAAAAAACACTAACGGCACCACCTCCAAGTATTAAAGTGGAGTTTGGATTATATTTCTTTGCACATTGTAATCCTTTTCTGATTAATCTTTGGTTTCTCCATATTTCTCCATAATGACTTTTTAATAGTTGAAAACCTCCTAATGCACCTCGGATTTTTTTAAGCGGATTTCTAGCATAGAAAACTTCAAATGAATTTTGTAAAGGATTTCCTCCTCTTCCATCTACGGGGGCGTATATTTGTATGTCTCTCCATGAAAAAACTAATAATGTGGGTTTGAAATTGTTAATACTATTTATTAATATTCTTTCTACATCTAAAATTGGAAATGAAGCTAAATCTAAAATTAATTGTTCAATTTCTGGAAAGCATTTATGAACATGATCAGCTAAATAAATTGGTCCAATTGGAAAAATTGGATTACAAGGTAACCTGACATACAAAATTTTAACCTCTGATTTAGGTCCAAGAATTTTTAATTCTGAAGTCAGATTTGCTTTCATTAGGACATCTATTGCTAATAAAAATAATCATTTAGAGATAAACACTAACAATTTGTTGACCTTTTTGATTGAAAATTAGATTAATAGTTAAAAGAAAGGAATTTCAATTTTATTCCAAATCCACCCAAAACTTAGTTGCAGTCGTCATTTTCATATTTTCTTGCAAGCATTAGGGAATGATTTAATTTAGACCAAAAGTTTTTTTGATACTTTTTAAATTGATTTTGAGCAATTGGTTTAAAAAACAAAAAATAGATCAGACTGAGGATATAGATTTAATACTTGGATTATGAATCCTCCAATGACTTTGATCATATACATTCTGAGTGGAGCGGCGCTAGGAAGTTTGATGTTGCTTAGCGGTATTCCTGCAGCTCCTCTTCTTGGCTCTATTTTAGCGGCAGGATGCTTAAGCATAAGTGGTCAATTTGAACCTGCTCAATGGCCTCAGGGGACAAAAACTTTACTTGGAATTGGTGTAGGAACAGTTATTGGTACTGGTATTAATAAAGACACTCTTGCCGAATTGCAAACTCTTTGGAAGCCAGCCATTTTGATAACAATTACCTTAATTCTTACAGGATTAGTTGTTGGATTTCTAGTTGTTCGTTTATTTGGAATTGATCCTTTAATAGCTTTGCTAGGCTCTGCCCCTGGAGGAACTCTTGGCATGAGCTTAGTAGGAGCAGAGCTTGGCGTCGGAGCTGCAGTAGCAGCAATTCATGCATGTAGATTAATAGCTGTTTTATTGATCACTCCAGCAGTCGTAAAGTATCTATCTCCTATGATTAATGCTAATTAAAAATGTATTAATAAAATTTATAAAATTTTCCAAATAGGGTTTTCGGGTATTATCGGCCCTTTGTATTTATCTAATGGTTCAGTAGTTTTTATTCGCCAATGCGGGACTCTACACTGGACGTACCCAGGATTTTGAATAAGAACACCTGGATTCTCATCTTTTTTGTAAGTAAACCCCCCTTTCCAGGATCCTCCCTCTTTCAGTGACCCTTTAAACCAAACCCAACAGTTTTCTCTTTCCATTTAATTAGTCGAATAAGAGTCTAGAAATTGTAATTTGATCAGATTTGTTAGTTTTGTTTATCTTCTTCTACTTCTTCTTCTTTGTTGCAATTTACGCTTATATTTTTCTACAGGTGTTTCATGATGACGCAGACGCTTCAATTCTCCAAAGATGCCAGCCTTGGAAACTTGACGTTTAAAACGGCGAAGTGCTGATTCAATGCCTTCGTTTTCTCCAACAGTTACTTGAGTCAAAAAAATAAAAAAATATTATTCGATAATTTTACAGGATGATAAAGCAAATTTTTGTTTTCACCTGATTTGGTATTTGGCAAAAAAAGACCTAGAGTTATTATGAATTATCCAAAATAGCTATCTTCAAGTTTTGGTCATTATCCAAAACATTGAGGTTTTTCCCTTTTCGTACCATTCGCCATTAACTTCATAGGTCCGTTATTCAATGACTATTTACATCGGGAATCTTTCATTTGATGCTGAGGTTGAAGATATTGTTGGTGTGTTTAGCAGTTATGGTGAAGTCACTAATTGTAAGATTCCCTTAGACAGGGAAACTGGAAGGAAACGAGGTTTCGCTTTTGTTGATATGGGCGACGATGCTCAAGAACAAAAAGCAATCGATGATCTTCAAGATGTTGAATGGATGGGTAGAGCAATCAGAGTTACAAAAGCTAGGCCGAAAAACAATTAACTTTAGATTTCAGTCTATTAGCGATTACAGCATTTTCTAAAATTAATGCTGTAATGATTAGAAGTTTAGAGCGATGCTTTTTTAATGCTTTACTCAACAATCCCTTTTTCTACAATCACATTTGGTGGATTTAATCCTTTGGCTGCAATTGCTGGTTTAGTGATTTTTTTTCAGATCTCTCAAATTTATTATTATGGTTTACCTGAGAATGAGCCATCAGTTGAGCTTTCTGAATCAGGTTCTTATCAGTACCTCCAAAAACAATTTATTGGTGTTCAAGTAGTTACTGCTCTTATTGCTGCTTCGGTTATGCTTGCAGGTCCTGATAAAATATTTTTCCCATTTAAATATTTTTAAATTTTTAAGCAACAAATAAATAAAATCTATTTTCTATATAAAAGGCAGCCTAATTAGCTGCCTTTTATACTTTATATATATTAATAACTTAATCTAAGTAATAATTAACCCTACTTAATTAATGTATTTGCTAGACTATTAAGTTTTGGAATCGTCACTTTGTTCATGGTGAACATCGTCGCGTCGATCAGATGCTTTAAATAGTATATCTAGTTTATCTATTATGAAAACAGAACAAAATCGTGTTGAAGATTCAAAAATAACAGTTAATAAAAATGAACAGGGTATTTTAGCTGAAAACTTTAATTACTTGTATCCAAATGGACATCGAATGACTAACCAAATGAGATGGTTTAAAGGTAGTCGTAATAGGGACATAAGATCTGATATGGCTGCATAAAAAATGAAAATTTATCAAATATCTACAAACAGGAAATGAGGAAAGCTAACAACAATCCTGATCCCTATGAAGATAGGATTAGATTAGAGCAACTTGACCCTTATGAGTCACTAATTAAATCAAATAATTTTATAAAAAAAACTAAGAAACCAAATAAATAATATCAAGTTTATTTGTTATCTAGATTTTGAAATTCAGTTTATAATTCGCATAAAAAGCCTCCTGATTAAAAAGGAGGCTTTTTATGCGTTTAACTACAGTGGCTTAGAAGCTAAATACAGTTTCAAGAACAACACCAGTGTCATCATCACCAGTACTTGTATCTTCAACAGTGAAGAAACCAGGTGTAAGAGTAACGTTGTCGTTTAATGAATAAGTGTAAGAAACTTCAAATCCTGTTGAATCTAAAGAATCACTGCCATCAACATCAGTTGAGTTGTAAGCAGCACTTAATGTTCCTGGGCCAACTTCGTAGTCAACACCAACGAACAAATCAGTTGCATCAGCACCTGTTTCTGGATCGGTTGTGTCATAAGCAACGCTGAATGTTGCATCAACTGACTCTGGGCTGTAATAGATGCCACCACCAAATGTGTCGTATCCAGTTGTTCCGCCTTCACCGTCGTTAGAAGCGATTACGATACCGCCACCAAAGCCGTCGCCGTTATAGCCAAGAGTGAAAGTTGAAACATCATCACCATCATCAGCTCCGATTCCTACTGTTGAAGAAGCACCACCAACAGAAACAAGACTTACAGAAGCAACTACACCGTTGTCATTAGTGTAAGTAACACCAACTCCAGGACCAGTTTCGTCGCCAGCTAAAGAGTAAGGCATAGCGCCTAGTCTGAAAGCATCTGAGTAAGCAGAAGGTGTTGCAGCAACAACATCATCCTGATCAACCAAAGGTCCAACAGTTACTGAAAGATCGCCAACTGGGAAAGAGTAAAAGAGATCTTTAACAGAAAGATCAGCACCACCACCGTAAGCGCTGTCCATAGATGATAATGGACCAGATGCGTTACCAGCCTTGATACCAGTAACAAGTAAGTCTTCACCGCTGAAGCTAGATTTCATGCTAAGTACATACTTGTATTGCATGTAAAGTTCTTCTTCTGTATCTGTTTTTCCACCGTCAGCAACAGAACCAACAGTAAAAAAAGCACTTCCTCCAAGAGTTGTAGTTGATGAAAAAGCAGTATCTGCATTAGCTGCAACTGGAGCTATTAGGCCCAATACAGCAGGCGCCACAAGTAAACGCTGAAAAAACTTCATTGTGTCCTCACACAAATTATGAACAATTTATTTTCTTAATTAATAATAT
>QCJZ01000009.1 GCA_003215695.1 Prochlorococcus sp. AG-409-J03
ATCCTTCCAGAAATAGCCTCCAGGCTCAGGAGTGCCTGTTCCAGGCATGATAGATGGATCAAACCAATCTAAATCAAAAGTTAAATAGATTGGCGTTCCTCTAAAACTTGTTAGAGCTTCTTCTAAATATTTTGCATTCTCTCCCAAAGTATGTTGAATTAATCTTTTAGTATTATTCATTTCAAGGAATTCTGATTTTGTTCCACTTCTGATGCCTATTTGAAAGATCTTTTTGCTCGGTAAAACTTCTAAACATCTTTTCATGGTACAAGCATGACTATACTTACTACCTAACCATTCATCTCTAAGATCTGCATGAGCATCTAATTGAATAATAATTAATTCAGGATAATTACTTACTATTGATTTAATAATTCCACTCGTTATCGAATGCTCTCCACCAATAATAAGAGGCTTTAAATTATTTTTAAGTAAAATAGCTGTCGCTTCTTGTACATAATTAATTGTTAATTTTGCATCTCCTAAGGGAACATCTAATGATCCTAGATCAGCAAATTTTATATCCTCTAAATCTAAATTTAATTGTGGACAATATGTTTCAATTCCATAACTATCTTCCCTAACAGCAGAAGGACCGAATCTTGCGCCAGGCCTATAGCAACAAGTTCCATCATAAGGAACTCCTAAAAGCGATACTTTGCATTGATCAATGCTTCTTTGTGCTCCCATAAATATTGAACCATCGTTATTAAATAGTGATAGATCTTTGAGGTTGGATCTGATCATTGTTTTTCTAGCTCCCTCTCGATGAATGCAGGGATAGTATTAAATGCACCTTGTTGCCATCGCTCACTCCAAATCTGACAATTTTGCGAGATCTCTTTTACACGACTTTTTTTTGGATTCATGTATTTTGCCTTCTCCATAGAGGCAAATGTCCAACTCCATAAACCGCTTGGGTAGATGGATACAGATCCATACATTGGATCTGCGTAGTCAAAAATTTCACGTAGAACTTTGATAATATTTATATGAATTTCCTGAAAAGATTCTGGCGATTCACTTTGTGTTGCTAAAACCCCTCCTGGTTTCATTATTCGTTTGCAATCTTTGAGAAAAGAATTGCTGAATAATTCTTTGGACGGTCCAATAGGATCTGCTCCATCAATAATAATTACATCATATGAATTTTCTTTTGTATGTTTTACCCAATTAATTCCATTCTTGATTTGCAAATTCAATCTTGAGTCAGACCATGCATTTCCTCCGATACTAGTTAAATACTTTTTGCTTAATTCAATAACCCTTAGATCGATTTCAACTAAATCGATAGACTTAACTTCTTTATATTTTAAACATTCTCTTGCACTGCCTCCATCACCTCCTCCAATAATTAAAATATTTTCTATTTGCATAGAAGAACATAAGGCAGGATGAATAAGACATTCGTGATAACACTTTTCAGATTTTTCTGCTGTCATCCAACAATCATCAAGTAAAAGTGCTTTGCCATATCTTTTGCTTTCAAATATAGTAATTTTTTGAAAAGGACTATATTCTTCTATGATTAATTTTCCCTCTAGTCCATACCTAACACCGTTTTGATACTCATAAAGCCAATCTGAAATTGTTTCTGGTTTGTGATTCATAATTATAATATTAATGTTTGAGATTAATCTTTGCTAATTTCCAGTATTTCTGTAATTTCTTTTTTGATTGTGAATGCAATGTGTCTCCTATATTTTCTTCTATGTACGTTAATCGTTCTAGGAACCTTTGATTAGTTTTGGCTAATCCTTCTTCTATAGATATTTTATGCCATCTCGCAATATTTATCAATGTAAATAATACGTCTCCTATTTCAGTTTCAGCCTCGGAAGGCTTGTTTTTCTTTAATGCATCTTTTAATTCTTCTAATTCTTCATACAATTTATCCCAAATTTGATCGCTTTTCTCCCATTCGAATCCGTTTTTTGAAGCTTTTTTAGAGATAATTAGTGCTGCTTTTGTAGCAGGTTGCGGCCTTATCTTTAACTTTAACCGATCACTAATTGGTGTTTTAGAGTTATTTAAGGGTCTTTCTTTACACTTGATTTTTTCCCATGAATCTTCCACTTCTTTTATACTAATTTTTGCTTTATTTTGAAAAACATGTGGGTGCCTTCGAATTAGCTTTTCGGTGATTATGTCAATGATGTCTTTCATATCAAATAAGTTTTTTTCTTTTGCTATTTGAGCATGCAAAATTATTTGTAATAAGAGGTCACCAAGCTCTTCTTTTAATTCATCAGGATTGTTTTCTCGTATTGCGTGAGCAACTTCATAGGCTTCTTCAAGAATATATGGGATCAATGAAAGATGGGTTTGCTTGAGATCCCAGGGGCAACCATTGATTGGATCTCGTAGATCTGCAACCACTTGAAGGAGTTTATTGATTTTTTTTTCTGAATTTATTTGCTTTGTGTTTGTCATTTCTGGTTCTCGACAGAGAGCGGTTAACAAGCTCAAAAAACGATTTTTTTTGAATCCTTGATTTAATTATGATTAATTCTCAACAACAGAGCAGCTTGAGGTATAAAGTACATGAATTAGTCTTAAGACTAAAACTTGTATGGGCGATTAGCTCAGCGGTAGAGCGCCTGCCTTACAAGCAGGATGTCCCTGGTTCGAACCCTGGATCGCCCATCTAATTTATTCTCCATTTATGCAAAATGGTCCTGGATTAAAAATATCTGCAACAGCAGTAGCAGAGTTAAATAGGCAAGCTGCTTTTACTGGGACTCCAGGTGTTATGCATATTGATTTAATGGATGATAAGTGTGGGGAAGGATGGAAATTTATCAGAATTAGGCCAGGAAAAAATAATGGTGTTCCCCTAGCTAGAGCTGATGGAATTACCTTGTATTGTCGCCAAGAACAAATCCTATTTTTTCAAGGTCTTAAGCTTAATTATTTTGGTGATTTAAGTGGAGGTGGCTTTTTGATTAGCACTCCAAAAGGTGCTGAAGCATCTCCATGTGGGTCAGGTTTTAGAAAATTTTCAAAAGTTCAATAATTTTCAAAAAAATAGAGAGCTGTTTTATTCTTCTGGAAATAAGAGAGAAGAGAGCTCATCAGAATCAACTTCATACACGCGAGCTAAACTTGTTTCTATTGCGCTAGTCACTTCACCCGATAAGAATCTCATGGCATTTAAAGCATCATCAGATATTTCCTCTGAAAGCAACTTTTCCTTACTATTTAATTTTTCATCGTTGATCACAGCTATTACCCAACTTTGATATGCGTAGACAAGATCGGAGAACTCAAGTTCAGGGTCGTTCAGATCCATGACAAATAAACAGATAATGAACAATAAACACTAGTTTGACTGTAGTTGGAGAAAATGTCTTCCATGGAACAAATATCTCGCACTTCTATTCAAGCAAAAGCATTTGAGTTCGCATTGTTAGAATTAATTTATAGTAAGCGAGATAGCTTTCAGCCACTGTGGAGCTTGGAAAGCTGGGTTAAATTTTTAATTTGGTTAAGTTTAAATTGTGGGCTTTCCGGAGATAGAGAAAACCTTGAATTGTTTGCTAAAGCTATGGGTTCTCCTTTAACAAGTCGAATGAGAAAAATATTTTTTGAAAGAGCTTTAGAAGATTTGTCATTACATATAATGGCTGATCCTGCAGAAGCGCAAGTTTTGATAATGCCAATGGATGGAAATGAGAGAATCCCTGATCAAGACGTAGTTCAAGCCTTGCAAACGATTGGCTTAAGAGACAAGGTTTCTTTATCTTCGGTTGCATGGGAAAGGCATGACTCAATAGTGTCCATTCCTTGGAAAGTCAAAAGTGACATTTGAATTTAGGAAAAGAAAGAATGATGTAAAACTTTTGTCGGGAATGAGTAAATTAAATTAAACACATTTTTTTTTCTGTGATAGAGCGGGTAAAAACTACAAAATTATCTGAAGCTTCAGGGCTTCCTAAAACATATGATCCAGTTGGTACTGAAAAGCGCTGGCAGAAAGCTTGGGAAGAGAAAAGAGCTTTTAAACCGGATCCAGCAGCTCCTGGAGATCCATTCTCCGTAGTTATTCCTCCTCCAAATGTCACAGGCAGTCTGCATATGGGGCATGCTTTTAATACTGCTTTAATCGATACAGTTGTCAGGTATAAAAGATTAAAAGGAAATAATGTGCTTTGTCTTCCAGGAACAGACCATGCTTCAATTGCGGTTCAAACTATTCTTGAGAGACAATTAAAGGAAGAAGGCAAAAATCGTCGAGATCTCGGTAGAGCTTCCTTTTTGGAAAAAGCTTGGGAGTGGAAAGAAAAAAGTGGTGGAAGAATTGTTGATCAATTAATGCGTTTGGGATATTCCGTAGACTGGAGTAGAGAGAGATTTACATTGGATGAGGGTCTGAGTAAAGCTGTTTCCGAGGCCTTTGTTCGTTTACATGAGAAAGGATTGATATATCGAGGAGAATATTTGGTGAATTGGTGTCCTGCGTCTGGCTCAGCTGTGAGTGATTTAGAAGTTGAAATGAAAGAAGTAGATGGATATCTTTGGCATTTTCGATATCCGTTAGTCACATCATCTTTATCAAGAGTGAAAAAAATTAGTTACCTAGAAGTAGCAACTACACGTCCTGAGACGATGCTTGGTGATGTCGCAGTTGCAGTGAATCCATCAGATCAAAGGTATAAAGATCTCATAGGGGAGAAGCTTACTTTGCCTTTAGTTGGTAGAACAATTCCCATTATTGGAGACCCCCATGTTGATCAAGATTTTGGAACTGGATGTGTCAAAGTTACTCCAGCTCATGATCCTAATGATTTTGAGATAGGTCAGAGACATGACTTACCTCAAATAACAGTCATGACGAAAAAAGGAACAATGAATCACAATGCAGGTCGATTTGAAGGTTTGGATCGTTTTGAAGCTCGTGAAGCTGTTATTGATTCTTTAAAGGAGATTGGTCTTTTAACAAAAATAGAAGCTTATAAACATAGTGTTCCTTTCTCTGACAGAGGAAAAGTACCAGTCGAGCCATTGCTATCAACTCAGTGGTTTGTCAAAATGGATCCTTTGGCAAATAGTTGTTCTGAATTTTTTGAGAAAGGACAACCTAAATTTATTCCTGATAGATGGTCAAAAGTTTATCGAGATTGGTTAACTGATATTAGAGATTGGTGTATTAGTAGACAATTATGGTGGGGACATCGCATTCCTGCTTGGTTTGTGATTAGTCAAACAGATAATAAAGTTGTTAATGAAACACCGTATATTGTCGCTCGAACTGAAGATGAAGCTAAGAAATTAGCACGAGAGCAATATGGAGATTCAGTTAAAATTGAGCAAGATGAAGATGTTCTAGATACTTGGTTCTCTAGCGGATTATGGCCTTTTTCCACATTAGGTTGGCCGGATGAAACTAATCCTGATTTTCAACGTTGGTATCCCACAAATACCCTAGTTACTGGCTTTGACATTATTTTCTTTTGGGTAGCAAGAATGACAATGATGGCTGGAGTTTTTACGGAGAAGATGCCATTTTCTGACGTCTATATTCATGGACTTGTTAGAGATGAGCAAAATCGAAAGATGAGTAAAAGCGCAGGAAATGGTATTGATCCTTTATTACTAATCGAAAAGTATGGAACTGATGCTTTGAGGTTTGCTCTTGTACGGGAAGTTGCCGGCGCTGGGCAAGATATACGTCTTGACTTTGATCGTAAAAATCAAACATCAGCAACGGTTGAGGCCTCTAGAAATTTCGCTAACAAGCTTTGGAATGCAACTAGATTTGCTCTTATCAATCTTGAGGATCAAGATTATGAAAATTTGGAGAAATATGATTTATCGAAGTTGCAATTATCAGATAAGTGGATCTTATCAAGACTTGCTCGAGTCAATCGTGAGACTGCTAATCGATATGAAAATTATGCTTTAGGAGAGGCAGCTAAGGGATTATATGAATTTGCTTGGAATGACTTTTGCGATTGGTATTTAGAACTAATTAAACGTCGATTGCATAGTCCAGAAAATCTTTCTCCCGATGAATTATTAGATCAAAAAATAGCGAAAAGCATCTTATACAAAGTTTTAAGTGATCTTTTGATTATGCTACATCCTCTAATGCCTCATTTGACAGAGGAGCTTTGGCATGGATTAACAGGTTTAGCTGAGGATCAATTTCTAGCTTTGCAGCCTTGGCCAAAATTAAATGAACAAGACTTGAATATTGATTTAGAGAGTTCTTTCTCTGATTTGTTTGCATCTATCAGATTGATTCGCAATCTACGCGCAGTTGCTGGGTTGAAACCCTCTCAAAAAGTTCCTGTCATGTTGGTTTCTGGTAAGGCAGTCTTGCAAAACACTCTAAAAACATCAATCAATGATATTGCTGTTTTGACTAAAGCCAAGGATGTTCAAATATTATCTCCAGAGCAAGCCAAATCATTACCTTCTATGAAAGCTTTAGCAGGCGTAAGCGGAGAGCTAGAGGTTGTTCTTCCTATTGAAGGATTGATAGATATAGCTTCTTTACGATCAAGGCTTGAAAAAGATTTAAATAAAGCACAAAAGGAAATAGAAAGTCTCTCTGGACGCCTTGCGAATAAGAATTTTGTTGATAAAGCTCCCAAAGAGGTTGTTGAGGAATGCAGAGCAAACTTAACGGAGTCAGAAGCGCAAGTCCGTCTAGTCAAAGAGCGTCTAATGGGATTAGATTGAACTCTCTACACCATGTCTTACAACTTAGAAACTCTGGTTAATAATTTCATTCCTTTTTTAAGTAGCCCTCTTGGTATTTTGGTTTTTGTTTTGGTGTATGTTTTTTGGGTGTCTTGTTTGTTGCCAGGCTCATGGCTTTCCATGCTGTCTGGCTTTCTGTATGGCACTTGGTTTGGAAGTGCGATTGTTTTTGTAGGTGCTTTTGTTGGAGCTCATCTAACTTTTTATTTAGGGAGAACTTTTTTAAAGGAATGGGCTCAAAAAAAGGTCTCAAATTTTCCAAAAGTTCAAATAATGGAGAAAGCGGTTAAACGCGAGGGGCTAAAAGTCATTCTTCTTACAAGGCTTTCTCCTCTTTTTCCATTTGGCTTACTAAATTTTACATATGGCTTGAGTGACCTAAAAGTTCGTGATTTTACTCTTGGAATGATTGGTATATTACCTGGCACAATTTTATATTGCAGTTTAGGTTCCTTAGCACTTAAAGTTTCAAGTTTTGGGGCAGTACTCTCAGGAAGATCTGATACTAGTTCATTTATTTGGAGCTTAATTAGTATTTTGTCTACTATTTTAGTTGTTATTTTAGTTTTACGTTCAACAAGAAAACTAAATCAGGATGCTCAATCAATAGATTAATCATCACTTTTTAAGTTCCAATCTTCAATCGTAGCAAATAGGATAAACCAATAAAGTCTTATGCGATGAAATATACCTTTTTTGGAAGCCAGTATCTCATATTTTGCCCGGCCACAATCCGTTTTTATTAATGAAAAGATTGGATTTTTATCCATTTTTAATTTCTAATTTTTTTTTATAATAATAGTTTCAATTCATTTTCGTTAATTATTTTTACTCCAAGCTCTTGTGCTTTTTTTAATTTACTCCCCGCTTTTTCTCCAGATACTAAAAAATTAGTTTTTTTACTAATTGAAGAGCTGACGCTCCCTCCAGCATTTTCTATCATTTCTTTTGCTTCATCCCTTGTGAGTGAATTTAAAGTTCCTGTTAAGACAAAACTCTTTCCGTTTAGAATATTTGAATTATTGGATTTTGACTTTAAATTTTCTTTTAGAGAAAATCCGATAGACTTTAATTCTTTGATTAAATTTTGATTATTGGAATTATCTAGCCATTTTATTATTCCATCTGTAATCTCTCTGCCAAATCCATAGATATTAGAGATATTTTGTGGTGCCTCTTTTGAAGTAGTAATAAGTTCTTCAATACTTTTAAAGTTCTTTGACAGAGACTTCGCATTCGCTTCTCCTACATGAGGCATCCCCAAGCCGTAAAGTTGTTTGTGCCAATTTTTCTTTTTAGATTCGTTAATTTCTCTAAGTAAATTATTTGCAGATTTTTCACCAAATCTTTCAAGATTTAAAAGAGAAGAAAGCTCGAGTTTGTATAAATCCGCGATTGATTTTACATATCCTACATTAACTAATTGGTTTATGATTTTTTCACCTAATCCCTCTATATTCATAGATCCTTTACTTACCCAATGAAGTAAAAGTCCTTTTATTTTTGCTGGGCATTCAGTGTTTATACATTTTGTGATTGCTTCGTTAGGTTCTTGTACTAACTGAGAATTACATTCTGGACAATGACTGGGGAGTTGGACTAAACTTGAGTCAATTACTCTGAATTCTTTCATCACTTCTGTTACTTCAGGAATGATTTCTCCAGCTTTTCGTACAACTATTGTGTCTCCATAGTGAAGATCTAATAAAGCAAGTCGTTTGGCATTATGTAGTGTTGCTCGATTAACAGTAGTCCCTGCTAATTCTATTGATTCAAATTCTGCGACAGGTGTTACCGCACCAGTTCGACCTACTTGGAAAATTAATTTTTTTAATTTAGTCGCTTTTTTCTCTGCTGGGTATTTGACAGCAATTGCCCATCTAGGAGCTTTATTTGTTGAGCCTAAAATCTTTTGTATTTCAAAATTATCTATTTTAACTACTATTCCATCAGTAGCATACTCTAAAGAATTTTTTTTAATTTCCCAGTATTTATAAAAATTATTTGTTTCATTTAAATCTTTTTTTTTCTCTGAAGTATTATTTACTTTAAAACCAATATTTTTTAAAAATTCAAGTGCTTCAGATTGAGATATTGGTTTTTTAAAATTATAATCTTTGGGTTCCCAATCGTGAGGTAAATAAAGACTGTAGGCAAAGAAGTCTAATTTTCTGGATGCAACTATTTTAGAATCTAATTGTCTTAATGTCCCGGCACATGAGTTTCTAGGATTAGCAAATAGCGGTTGACCATTTTTTTTCCTTTCAATATTGAGTTTGTTAAATATTTCATTGGGCATGAAAGCTTCACCTCTAATCTCAATCCATGGAGGTGGATCGTTTAATAATAAACGCAGAGGTATTGTAGGGATTGTTCGTATATTTGTAGTTATGTCTTCTCCAGTGTTGCCATCTCCTCTAGTTGCACCTTTAGTGAGAATTCCGTTTTCATAGCGAAGTGAAATTGCATTACCATCAATTTTGAGTTCGCATATTAATTCAGGATTTTTATTTTCTTTTATGTTTTTTTTCCCTGAATCAATTAATTTTTTAATTTTCAAATACCATGTTTTTAATTCATCAATATTGAATGCATTATCCAGGCTTAGAAGAGGAATATTATGGTTGATACTTTTGAATCCCTTACTTGGAATACCGCCTACTCTTTGAGATGGACTATCGTATGTAATTAAAGATGGGTTGGCTTTTTCAAGTTCAATTAATTCTCTATATAATTGATCATAAATAGAATCTTCTATCTCTGGAAAATTTAATACATAGTAAGAATGATTAGCTTGATTGAGTAAAGATCTCAGCTCTTTAGCTCTAGCAGAATATTTATTAAATTTTGAGTTCACTTATAACATTTTGCTAAATTAGCTTTTGGCTTTGGCAATTCGATCAATTTGCCAATTTTCATTGATTTTAATAAAAGTAAAGTCAAGAGGCATTTCATTTTTCTTGTCTTCTGATTTCAAATTAAGTGTTAGCATTATTTGATTATCTTCAATTCTTGGACGTCCTGACTTCAAGTTTCTATATCGATTTAATTGCAAGCTACCTAAAAATTTGATGAAGTCTTGTCTATTTACATGTGTTTTATATGCCTTGGTCGTAAGCCTATATGCTCCATCTATTCGGCCTGCTGCAATTTGATCAAAAAACTTTTTGACAAGAGGATTGATGCCTCTAGCACTAATGACAAGTTTAATTGCATTAAATGTCCAAAAAAGGAGAAGCGCGCCGACCCCTGCTAAGAGAGCTTTTAATCCAATTGCTTTGATTAGAGCACTATCCATGTTTTTTAATTCCGTTTAATTAGAGATTCTGACTTATTAGCCATGAGATTAGCTTGTTTGTTATTGATAGTCAGACAGAATGTTATCGGAATAATAAAGCCAATGAGTTTTTCGTTTCAATGTCTTTAATACCTGTATTGCCATTATTTCTCGAATTAAACAGACAATATTTTCAGAACTCCTTGCTTGAGAGAGGAGTCCCTAGAGTTTCTGTTCGTTGGAGTGATGGTCGGATGCGGACTACGGCAGGCTTGTATAAACGTAAAACTAATTTTTTTGGAGGAAAAGCTGGTGAAATTATTTTATCCAGGCCAGTTTTAGAGAATCTTCCTGAAAAGGCATTAAAGAGTACCTTATGCCACGAAATGATTCATGCCTGGATTGATCTTGACCTGAAAGTTGAGGAGGTGCATGGGCCTAATTTTATGAAGCGAATGGCAGAAATAAATTCTTCTCAAACTGATTTCCAGGTTACGGTTCGTCATTCGTTCCCGGTATCTAAAAAAACTCCAAAATGGCTGGCAACTTGTCCTTCATGTAAAAGAAGTTTTCGTTATAGACGTATTGTCAAAGGAGCTGCTTGTCGAAGTTGTTGTAATAATTTTTTTGGAGGCCAATGGGATAAAAAATGCTTACTGATATATAAACCTTTTTCAGAAGTTAATTAATCAGTGTTCATTTATTGGCTTTTCTTAAATTTTCGAAAATTTCGTTATTAAGGTCTTTTATTACTTGGTTTAAAAGGGTTAAATTCAAGAAATGATCTCATATAAAAATCGTAATCCAAGTCGCAATCGATCTCGAGCTTCTTTTGATCGCCGAATGGACAGATGGATAGAAACTGGGAAACAAGTAGTTGATGGAGTTGCAGGTAATCGCCCTGGTCATAAAAGGGGAAGGTGGCAAGATAAGACTACTGCTCCTAATTTCGAAAAAGTTGGTCGTTGGATGGAAGAGAAAATCGATTGGTTTTTTGAAGATGCAGACGAATGGTTGGAAAATGAAGATCTAGATGATGATCTATTTCAAGAAAATATTAGTAGTAATTCAAAAAGACCTTTAGGAGCTATTTCCTTGCGAGCTCCTAAAGCATTACCTCCTTGTATTCAAGATAAAAGAAATACTCAAGATGAAATGGATGAATGGCCAGATGATCAAGCTTACAAATTAAATAGATGGAAAAGAAAAAATAATTTTATTAAACACGATGAAAAAACTTTAACTAATTCTCTAGATGCTGAGCTACCTAATAAAAGACGAAATATACCAAGATCAAGTAGAAGAAAATACTAATTTTTTTGTTCAAAAGCTTGTCTTGGAATTGGACCTAACCACTTCTCTATCTTTGGGCTAAAAACTTCTCTAATTACAGTTAATTCTTTTTGTTGACGAAAAAATCGATAATGCCTGCTCCAAAACGGTCCTTCTTCTTGGAATTCTGATTTCAGCCAATTGGCATTTACCAATGCCAATCCATCTACTTCTCTAAAAAGCTCGGATCGACCTTGAGTAAGGCTTTTCCAGATAGGTTGATTCTTATTTTGTAAATGTTTTTCTGCCTCTCTAGAATTCCACCAACTTTCAGCCCACGCCAAAGTTAAGTCTCCACATGTAAGCCAAACTTGTCTTCGTAATAAAGGTGGATCTAGTTCATTGACTTCTTCGGGAACTCCAATTTTATTATTATTTTCGGTGGCCATAGATATCACTTTGATTGCAACCTCATGTCCTGTTAATAGTTTGAGATGTCTTGTGGGACTGCCATCACCCAAGAGCATTAATTGCCATGGACCAGAGAGTTTTTGATTTCCTTTGCCTGAAAGAACATTTTCTTTTGATGCTTTCCAAATCACTTCAGGGGATGACAATTGCGATTGATTTGAATTCACTTTTCTCAGCTTTTTATTGTGAGTTGATTCTTGGTGTCAACTTTTTTCATTTGCTCAATTTTTAACCATACAAGAAGTGCAGTGAGATCAGCTTTACTCACTCCTGGAAGTTGAGCAGCATGCCCAAGGCTTTTGGGTTGGGAAATGGTTAATTTTTCTCTGGCTTCCTTTGAAAGTGTTTTTATTTCATTGTAGTTTAAATTTTTAGGTAATAACTTTTTACTTTGTTGTTTCAATTGGTTTATTTGAGCTTTTTGTCTTTCTAAATAACCACTATATTTGATATCAATTTCGACTCCTTCTTGAACATCTAAGGGTATATTTGAAGTTGTTAAATTATTATTAATTAAGTCTTTGTAATGAACATTTGTTCTTCTTAGAAAATTTGCCAAAGTTATAGAACCTTTTATAGGTATCCCTGTTGAGGAAAATATTTTTTTTGCGCAGCTATCACTTTCTTTGATTCTTTCGTTCTCTAATCTTGATTTTTCTTTATTAATTAATTCTTGCTTAGTATTATAAATTTTCCATCGTCTTTCATCAATTAATCCTAATTTATAGCCTAATTTAGTTAATCTTCTGTCAGCATTATCACCCCTAAGAACTAATCGATACTCACTTCTACTTGTTAATACTCTGTATGGCTCTTTTAAGTCTTTTGTCACTAAGTCATCAATCATAGTACCAATGTAACTACTTTCTCTTTCGAAAATTATTCCTTCTTGATTGTTGATTAATCTTGCAGCATTTAAACCTGCCACTAAACCTTGCGCAGCTGCCTCCTCATATCCAGTTGTTCCATTTAGTTGACCAGCGCTAAAAAGACCATTTATTTTTTTCGTTTCTAGTGTTGCTTCTAGTTGAGTGGCTGGTATGTAGTCATATTCCACTGCATAAGCGGGCCTAAGCATAACGCATTTTTCCAAGCCTGGAAGGGTTCTTAAAAGTTCTAATTGTAAGTTTTCTGGCAGTCCTGTAGAGAAACCTTGTACATAGATTTCTGGTGTATCTCTCCCTTCGGGTTCTAGGAAAATTTGGTGTGAATTTTTATCTGCAAAACGAACAATTTTATCTTCAATCGACGGACAATATCTTGGACCTTTACTATCAATAAAGCCTCCATAAATAGGGGTTAGATGAAGATTGTTTTTAATAAGTTGATGAGTTTTTGTTGTTGTTCGAGTGATGTGGCAACTCATTTGTTCTGAACTTTTCCAGGAACTTGGATCAAAAGAAAAGAATTTGTCTGAGGCATCGCTCACTTGCTCATCGAGAGAGTCAAAATTAATACTTCGCCTATCAACTCGAGCAGGTGTTCCTGTTTTTAAACGATCAGTAGTAAAACCTAATTTTTGCAATTCTTCCGTTAAGCCCTCTGAAGCTTGCTCTCCTGCACGGCCAGCGCTCATAGATTTATTGCCAATCCAAATTCTGCCTCCTAAAAAAGTTCCGGTTGTAAGGACAACTGCTTTGGCGTGAAAAATGCTTCCAAAATAGGTTTTAACTCCTTTTATGTATCCAATGCTCTCTTTAGTTACTGAACTATTTTTTTCAATTTTTTGATCGTAGTGTTCAATTTCTAGCCCTGTAACCATTGCCTCTCTTATCTTAAGATTTGGAGTATTTTGAAGGATTTTTAGCATTTCACTTGCATATAAGCGCTTATCTGTTTGTGCTCTTAAAGCTCTAACTGCAGGGCCTCTGCTTGCATTAAGAACTCTTTTTTGTAGAGCAGTTAAATCTGCTAATTTTCCAATTATTCCCCCTAGTGCATCTACCTCGTGGACTAATTGGCTTTTAGCTGGCCCGCCGACGGCTGGATTACATGGCTGCCATGCAATACGATCTAAATTGAGTGAAAATAAAGCTGTATTCAAACCCAATCTTGCTGTGGTAAGAGCGGCTTCACAGCCTGCATGACCACCTCCCACGACGATTACATCAAAACTTTCATTTGAGGATTGTTGAGTAATCATCAATTGAGTATCGAGGAAATTAACTTCAAAAAAAACTAAGCTGCAAGATTTCTAAATCTCGTGAACTGTGGTTCAAATAGTAATTTAACTGTTCCAATAGGTCCATTTCTGTGTTTTGTCACTATTACTTCTGTAATGCCTCTGTCAGTAGTTTCTGGATTGTAATACTCATCTCGATAAATCATTAAAACTAAATCAGCATCCTGTTCTATTGAGCCAGATTCACGAAGATCACTGAGCATTGGCCTTTTATTTGTTCTTGATTCAACTCCTCTGCTTAATTGAGATAATGCAATGACGGGGACTTTGAGTTCTCTTGCCATACCTTTTAAACCTCGAGTAATCCTTGAGATCTCTTGAACTCGATTATCGGGCGAGGTGCCTTCCATTAGTTGTAGATAATCAATTACTATTAGTCCCAGTTCTTTTCCTTGTTCAGCAATTAGGCGGCGACATAATGCTCTCATCTCAAGGACACTTGAATTTGGTTTGTCATCAATGAAGATTGGTAGTTGACCAAGGGTATTAATACCTTGACCAAGCAAAGGCCATTCATCTTGTTGCAAACGTCCTGTTCTTAATCTACTGCTTTCAATACCCACCTCACTTGATAGCAGCCTGTAAGTTAGTTGCTCTTTACTCATTTCAAGACTAAATATGCAAACAGGTAGGTCATGAAGTTGAGCTACGTTTTTAGCCAAATTAAGAACAATCGATGTTTTCCCCATTGCTGGTCTTCCTGCAACAATTATTAGATCGCTTCTCTGAAGTCCTTGTGTCATTGCATCCAGATCGTAAAAATTAACTGGTATACCTGCGACTGATGTGCCAAGTGACCTGCTTTCGATTTCATTGAAAGTACTTGTCAGGATTTCTGCAGTAGGTGTTAAACCTTTGGATGGTTGTTCTTGGCTAATAGCAAAGATCTTTTGTTCTGCTTGATCAATAGCTTCTTCCATTCGGATACTTTGATCAAAGCCTAATTTGATCACGTCGTTTCCGGATTTAATTAATTGCCTGCGCAGAAATTTATCGCTGATTAATTTTGCAACTTGTTCAATTGAAGCTGTAGATGTAACCCTCTCAACTAGTTCAACTAATCGATTATTGCCTCCAACTTTTTCTAAAGAATTTGTATCCGCTAGCCAAGCACTCATTGCGGTCAAATCTGTTGGTTTGCCTTGGCTATGAAGCATTAATGCAGTTCTATATATTTCTCTATGAGCAGAAATGTAAAAAGCTTCAGCTTGAAGTAAATCAGCTATTCGTCCAATAGCATCAGGATCTAATAAAATTCCACCAAGAACAGATTCTTCTGCTTCCAAATTTTGTGGTGGTATTTGGTCAGGTTGAGCTTCAAAACGAGGATTCTCAATCTTGGAATTATTTAAAGCTCCAAAATCTCTATTTTGTTTTGAAAAATCCCCGTTATTTGAAGAAGGGGTGCTTATCATTTATCGCTTATTGGACAAGGACACCTACTTTGGCTTGTTCAGACAAAGATGCAACTATTAGTAACTTGTAACCTCAAGGTTTATTTCAGCAGTTACTTCGTTATGAAGTTTGATTTGGACTTTATATTTACCAACACCATGTATCTCAGGGACAGATATGTCTCTACGATCTATATCCTTTTTAGTAGCCTCTTTTACAGCTTCTGCTACGTCACCATTTGTCACTGTTCCAAATAAGACACCATCCTCTCCAACTTGTTTTTTGACAGTGAATCTGCCAATAGTTGTTAGAGCTGTTTGGAAATCAACCGCTTCTTGCTTTTTAGCAGCTTCTTTTTCCGCTTGCTTTGCTCTTCTTTGTTCGACTTGTTTTAAAACAGTAGGAGTTACTGGTAATGCTTTTTTATTGGGTAATAAAAAGTTTCTTGCAAAACCAGGAGCAACCTCAACGAGATCACCATCATTACCAAGACTTTTAATGTCTTCATTTAGAACAACTTGAACTCGTTTAGCCATGGATCAAAAATAAATTAACTCTGAATAATCTTGATAGTAATATTACGATGCGATAGGGAGTCTAATTTTTTTAGCTAATCCAATTGCTTTCAAAAAACGTATGTGTTGCCAAGTTAGATCTATTTGTTTGCTTTGAAGGCCATGCTTTGCTGAATTAGGGAAAGCATGATGATTATTGTGCCATCCTTCTCCAAATGTAAGCGCTGCGACCCATTTATTATTTTTTGAATTATCCCCACTCTCATATGCAATAGTGCCCCAGCAGTGAGTTGCTGAATTAACTAGCCAAGTAATGTGATAAACAAAAACTAGTCTTAGAGGAATACCCCATAAAACCATTGCCCATCCGCCAACACCTGATGATTCTCCAATTAAATAAAGCGTTGCGCCTAAGGGTATTTGCAAAAGTAAAAAATTTTTATTTAAGAAGCGATAGTAAGGATCTTTAATTAAATCTCCAGACAGTCTTGGAACAGCTTTCATTGCAGGCACATCTTCAAACATCCATCCCATGTGACTCCACCAAAACCCTTTGTTACTGTCATGATGATCAGCTTCAGTATCAGAAAAAGTGTGATGATGCCTATGAAGACCAACCCAATCGATTGGTCCATGTTGACAACTTAGTGCTCCACAAGTTGCAAAAAATCGTTCAAGCCATTTTGGAACTTGAAATGAGCGATGAGAAAGAAGGCGATGATATCCAATGGTCACTCCTAAACAAGCAGTTACCCAATATAAAAAAATAAATCCTGAAAATGCTAACCAGCTCCAAAATTGAGCTTGCAAGGTAAATATTGTTAGAGCATGTATTGTCAACATAAATATGACTGTTCCCCATCTTTTTCTAGCCCTTTGGTTATGAATCCTTCTTGGTACATGTCCTTGTAGTTTCTTTGATGCAGCCATAGCTTTATCGGCAGCAACAGGTTTTTTTAATGGAGCAGAAGCCTCGATTATACTTGAAACCATTAGTGATCCGTCTACTTAATGTATATAATATACGATAAGGATTCTAATCAGGCCTGTCTGTCAATCTTGAATGTGATTTGTGACTTCTAGTTTTCGGGACCAGCTGACTGCAGGAAGACGGGCGATGGCTCATCTAGTGCATGTATGGCATGAGCGCAATGGCTGGTCACATAAAGTTCTCCCTGCGTTGGCTGAATGTTTGGACCTTGGCAGAGTTCATAGTTCTCAAATTTCGAATCTTCGAAATGGAAAACTTGTATCACCAAGTCCTGAAGTGTTTTTTGCTTTGGGGAAAGTAAATTTAGTACTTTCTCGTGGTTTAGAAAATATTGAAGGTCAAATATTAAGCGTTTATCCTGAGCTGCATAGAGCACTTCAAGAATCAGCTATTGCTGTTGAAGGAAATAACAATAATCCACTTTCTGCGGGTGATTTTTTTGAGATTTTTGTTGGCTTGGCCTCTTTACCTTCCTCCTTTGATTGGTTTATTGAGGAAACTGAGGCTCCAGTTCTGAGCGCTGCTTTGGCTGATTATTTATGTAAAGGAAGGTCATGGAGAATGTGTAGAGAACAAGTTATGTCAGCTTATCCCGTAAATAAAAAACAACGAAGAGACAGATTTGAAGCAGTTATGGCTGGTCTAAAGGATTACACAGCTGAGGAATTGGATGGTGAATTGTTAGATTTGCATGAAACAAATAAATTGTTAAATACCAATAATTTGCAAGGTGCCGATGCCTTTTTGGAAAATCTTCGCCAAAGGGGTGTGTTACTGAAAGATCAAGAAAAATTAGAAATTATTTTTTCAGATTAATTATCAAATCTTAATTAATGTTTAATTTAAAAAACTAATATGATGAAAAACTCTGCTAAAAAATTTGTTGACAAGATTGAAAAAAAATTACATTTATATATTCAAGAAAAGACTGACAGTGTGACATTAAAATTAGAAAAAGTGTTAGAAGCTTTTGCAGACCATCATCTAAATGTTCAACATTTTTCTTCTTTAACAGGTTATGGACATGGAGATTTAGGTAGAGATATAATTGATAAAATTTTTGCAGATGTTTTAGAAGCTGAAAAAGCAGCAGTAAGGCTTCAATTTGTAAGCGGTACGCATTCTATTACAGCATCTTTGTTTGGAGTCTTAAGACCAGGAGATAATTTATTATCAGTTACTGGTCGACCTTATGAATCACTAGAAGAAGTAATTGGATTGAGGGGTACTGGACAAGGATCCTTAATTGAGTTTGGCATTAATTATGAAGAAATATCATTAAATAATGATGGAAATATCGATTTTTTAGCTTTAGAAAAAGCCTTAAATATACCTAGAAAATTAATTTTTATACAACGTAGTTGTGGTTATACATGGCGTCCATCTTTGAGTATCGAGGTTATTAAAGAGATTTGTCAATTATGTCATAAAATTCAGCCTGATTGTATTTGTTTTGTTGATAATTGTTATGGAGAATTTGTAGAAACGAATGAACCAACGTCAGTAGGGGCAGATTTGATTGCAGGTTCTTTAATAAAAAATTTAGGTGGGACTATCGTCCCTGCCGGTGGATATATTGCCGGAAAAGCTGATTTAGTTGATAAAGCATGTTGTCGCTTGACAGCTCCAGGTATTGGATCTGAGGGGGGGATTTCTTTCGATTTAAATAGAACTATTTTGCAAGGACTTTTCCTTTCGCCTCAAATGGTTGCGGAGGCCTTAATTGGTGCTGAGATTCTTTCTACTACATTTAGCGAATTGGGTTTTCAAGTGATGCCAAACCCAGGATCTATACGAACTGATTTAATTCAAGTGGTAAGAATAGGGGATCCAAAAATTTTACAAATTATTTGTAGGTCATTTCAAGAAAAATCTCCAATTGGATCTTTTCTCGATCCAATACCTGCTCCAATGCCAGGTTATGAAAATAACTTAGTCATGGCTGGCGGAACTTTCATAGATGGAAGTACAAGTGAATTTTCAGCTGATGCTCCAATGAAACCTCCATTTGATCTATTTATTCAAGGAGGATCTCATCGCTCTCATGTCAAAATTGCTTTGATTCATGCACTATCTAATTTATTTCAGGCAGGATTGATCAAATTGCCCCAGAATGTGTAAGCCTGTTTCGTTTTGGCGCAATGGCTTTTTCCTTCCCAGATCATTTTCGTTTTGCTGACAGTCATGAATATGCTTTTGCTGATGATGCTTTAGTTCGAATTGGTATTAGTGAATTTGCGGTTGATCAGTTAGGAGATATTGTTTTTGTTGATCTACCTGAGGAAGGAACTGTAATCGCCAAAGGAGAGAGTTTTGGCTCAGTTGAATCCGTAAAGGCTGTTGAGGATATGTATGCTCCCATTAGCGGAGAAATTGTTCATAGAAACAATTCTGTTTTAGCAAGCCCAGAGGAACTTCAAAATGATCCTCATGGTGAAGGTTGGTTGTTAATCATTCGTCCTGAGGATCCTGATCAATTACAAGAGCTAATGGATTCTGAGACTTATTCAAAAAAAATTGCTGCATAAAACCTTACTGAATAATTTTTTCTTACAACAAATTCCGAAATTTTTCTCTACACTGGCCTTCACTCAAATAACTTTATTTGCTTGTGCTTGAGAACAAGCTCATGTCAACAGCAGAATTAAAGGATTTCACTTTTAAATCTCGCCACATAGGTCCAACTAAACAAGAAGAAGCCTTAATGCTTCGACATCTTGGCTTTGATAATTCGGAAGAATTTATATCATCTGTAATTCCCAATGAAATCTTTGATTCAGAAGATAATGTTATTTCTATCCCAGATGGATGTGATCAAAATGAGGCTTTAAAAGAAATCAAAATAATTTCAAAGAAAAATGTTGAAAATCGTTCGCTTATTGGACTGGGTTATCATTCGACTGTTATTCCTCCAGTTGTGCAAAGAAATGTTCTAGAAAATCCCAATTGGTATACAGCTTATACTCCTTATCAAGCAGAAATCTCGCAAGGTAGATTAGAAGCCTTATTTAATTTTCAGACATTAATAAGTGAATTAACAGGTTTGCCCATATCAAATGCATCTTTACTTGATGAAGCAACTGCGGCATCAGAGGCAATTAGTTTGAGTTTGGCTGTGAGAAAAAATAAAAATACTAATAAGTTTTTAGTAGACAATGACATTTTGCCTCAAACATTTGATGTATTAAAAACTCGATGTGAACCACTAGGAATTATACTTGAGACCTTTGAAAAAAATAATTTTGAAATTGATAACAATGTTTTTGGAATACTTATTCAGTTACCTGGAAAAAGCGGTCGTGTTTGGGATCCAACTTCAATAATTAATCAAGTTCATAAATACGATGCAATCGTAACCATCGCAATTGATCCCTTGGCCCAAGTTTTAATGAAACCAATGGGAGATCTTGGTGCTGATATTGTCGTTGGAAGTGCACAAAGATTTGGGGTCCCTATCGCTTTGGGTGGGCCTCATGCAGCTTTTTTTGCAACTAAAGAAATATATAAGAGACAAATTCCTGGAAGGATAGTCGGCCAATCAGTAGACGCAGATGGCAATCAAGCTTTGAGGTTGGCCCTTCAAACAAGAGAGCAACATATTAGAAGAGATAAAGCAACTAGTAACATCTGTACTGCGCAAGTTTTATTAGCTATTCTTTCTTCTTTTTATGCAGTTCATCATGGTCCAAAAGGTCTTAAAAAAATAGCAAAAAAGATATTAAAATATAGATCAAATTTTGAATTTATTATTAGTAATTTAGGATATCCTTTAGATAGATATTCCCGGTTTGATAGTATTGATATCTACTGTATAGAAGCATCAGATGTTATTCAGTCAGCTTCTGAGGAAGGATATAACCTCAGAATACTTCCTATTGGATCAGATATTCAAAATGCAAAAGGTTTTGGTGTGACTTTTGATGAACTAACTTGTGATAAAGAAATAGATAAGTTGCATCAAATACTAGCCAAAGTTAAAGGGAAAAAAGTTAATGATCTTTCTAAATTGATGAACGAAAATGAATCACTAATAGATATCCCACTTCGAGAAAAACCTTGGCTTGAACAATCAGTATTTAATCAATATCAAAGTGAGACTGATTTAATGAGATATATACATTTTTTAGTGTCTAAAGATTTTTCTTTAGTTCAAGGAATGATTCCTCTTGGGAGTTGCACAATGAAACTGAATGCAGCTTCGGAACTTTTACCCATTGAATGGAGCGAGTTTTCCTCTATTCATCCTTTTGCCCCTCATGCTCAATTAGCTGGGTTCCTAGAAATAATTAATGATCTTGAAAGTTGGCTGTCTGCTTTAACTGGCTTTAAGGGAGTTTCTCTTCAGCCCAATGCAGGTTCACAAGGAGAATTTGCTGGTTTGCTTGTAATACGTGAATGGCATAAGGCTCGTGGAGAGGGACATAGAAATATTTGTTTGATTCCAACCAGTGCCCACGGTACAAATCCAGCTAGCGCGGTCATGTCGGGTTTTAAAGTTGTTGCTGTTAAATGTGATGAATATGGCAACGTTGATTTAGAGGATTTAAGAAATAAATCAAAGATTTATTCAAATAATTTAGCGGCACTAATGGTTACCTATCCTTCAACTCATGGAGTATTTGAGCCAAATATTCGTGAAATTTGCGAAGTCATACATCAAGAGGGAGGTCAGGTTTATTTGGATGGTGCCAATCTGAATGCCCAAGTAGGTATTTGCAGGCCTGGCACGTATGGAATAGATGTGTGCCATTTAAATCTTCACAAAACTTTTTCTATTCCTCATGGAGGAGGAGGTCCAGGAGTAGGTCCAATAGCTGTCGCAGCCCATTTGGTTCCTTATCTTCCTGGGCATTCAATTGTTGAGTGTGGAGGCGAAAAGGCTATTTCTGCAGTTTCTGCAGCTCCATTTGGAAGTGCTGGAATATTTCCTATCAGTTGGATGTATATACGCATGATGGGTAGAGATGGGTTACGCAAAGCAAGCTCAATCGCGATTCTCTCCGCTAATTATTTAGCAAAACGACTTGATCCTTATTATCCAGTTTTATTTAAAGATCCCAATGGCTTGGTAGCGCATGAATGCATATTAGATTTAAGACCTTTAAAGAGTCAGTTAGGAATAGAAGTTGAGGATGTTGCCAAGAGATTGATGGACTATGGATTTCATGCTCCAACAATAAGTTGGCCTGTTGCTGGAACTTTGATGGTTGAACCAACAGAGAGTGAAAGTTTGTCTGAATTAGATCGTTTTTGTAATGCGATGATTGGAATACGAGAAGAAATTGACCAAATAAAATCAGGAAAAATTGATCCAAGTAATAATCCTTTAAAACAATCTCCACATACTTTAAAAACAGTTACATCAGATGATTGGAATAGACCTTATTCTCGTAAAGAAGCAGCTTATCCATTGCCTGAACAGGAAAAATATAAATTTTGGCCATCAGTTTCACGTATTAATAATGCTTATGGAGACAGGAATTTGATATGTAGTTGTCCTTCAGTGACAGAGATAGAAGATATTAAATCTATTTAAAGACTGGTTAAAACTCTTTTTCTTAGTTAAATTTCAAGCGATAACCAAATTTTGGTTATTTTTTGGGCTGTTTTAAAAGTTTTTATTAATCTTTGCCGCAGCCTTAAATTACATGGGGACCAAATGAACAAAAAGACATCTTTTGATCTACACAATCAAAAGAAAAAAAAAGATGATTTGTCTTTGCCATCTTTTTCTAATTGCTTTGAATCTATTTTAACTAAGGGAGAACTTTTACAAGTTGCTGGAACTAATGTCGTTAGAGTTCCATTTGGGGTTAGAGAGCCTAAGAAGCAAAGGCCAGCGAAACTTTCTACATGGGCAACTTTGGTACTACCTTTGCAATCATTTGATTCTCCAACTCCACCACCTCATGCTGCGTAAAACCTAAGCAGCAACATTTGATTGACTTTTGTCTAGAACGTCTTCGTAATAACTTCTCAATTGTTTTGTAGCTCCTCTCCATCCCCATCTTTCTGCCTCTGATCGAGCTGCTTTTCTCATTTCAGTACGTTCTATTTCGTTGCCCAATAATTTTTTTGTAGCCTCAATTAAACTTAGAGCTCCATCATTGACTTCATCAGGATTATATAAACATCCATTTTCTCCGTCGGAAATGATATCTGGGATTCCACCTTTATTTGCTCCTACAACTGGGCATCCAGCAGCCATTGCTTCTAAAAGCACTAATCCTAGAGTCTCTGTGCTTGAGGGGAATAAGAAAGCATCACCAGATGCATAAGCACTTGCTAAGTCATTCCCACTTAAATAACCTACAAATGTGGTAGACGTTCCCTGGAAAATCTTTTCTAATTGTTGTCTATATGGGCCATCTCCAACAAGAGCTAGTCTAGTGCTAGGTATTGCTTCAAGTACAGGCTTGATTCGTTCAATTTGTTTTTCTGCTGATAGTCGTCCGACGTATATCAACAGGGATCCTTCATCGCTAAAGTTTCCTAAAAGACGCTTTCTCATTTGTTCGTCTCTTAGTTCTGGTTTGAAAATATCTGTATCAACTCCCCTTTGCCATAGCGCCGTATTTTGAATCCCTTTTTCTGAGAGCTCTTGCACCATTGCAGTGGAAGTACACAGATTGAGAGTTGCTTGATTATGAGCCGCCTTTAAAAGCTCCCATAAAAGCGGCTCTAACATCCCCATACCATAGTGTTCTAAATATTTAGGTAAATGAGTGTGATAACTCGCTACAAGTGGGATATTGTTTGTTTTAGCTAGCCAAATTCCTCCCAATCCAAGTACAGCTGGGTTGACTACATGTATCAGATCAGGCTTAAAGTTTTCTAATTCATCTGAAACACCTGGGCCAGGAAGGCCTAATTTGAGTTCTGGATATAAGGGCAATGGCATTGCCGGGACACCTATGACTTTTGCACCCATATAGCTTGATGGACAGCCTTCTGGACAGAAAACGGTAACTTCGTCACCTGATTCAACTAAATTTTGAATTGTTTTAGTGAGACGGGTGACTATCCCATCAACTTTTGGGAGGAAAGTTTCTGTAAAGAAAGCTATTTTCACTGAGAGTATTTTGTCAAGATTTTGTACTAGTTAGATTTAGGACTTTTTGATAGCGTTTGCTTGGGTTGATGTCCATGCGGATACACACGGTATTCGGTTTAAATCACACCTATTAGAGAATTTTTTCGCGACATTAACAACTTCTTCCAAAAGTCCATTATCTAGAGTTGTGGGGTCTAATCCAAGCTCAAGAAAACATCTATTATCTACTATTAAATCATTTTCCACCGCTTCGTTTCTTGGGTTTGGAAGATAATTAATTTTTGCTCCAGTCAGTGAGGCCACTTTCTTAGCTAATTCTCCAACTTGGTGACTTTCTGTCATTTGGTTGAAAATTTTCACCCTTTCTCCTTGTTTAGGAGGGTTCTCCAGTGCCAGTTGAACACATTTGACTGAATCTTGAATATGAATGAATGCTCTTGTTTGTCCGCCAGTACCATGGACTGTTAATGGATATCCGATAGCAGCTTGCATCAAAAACCGATTTAAGACTGTTCCGTAGTCCCCGTCATAGTCAAACCGATTAGTTAGTCTTGGGTCACGGCTTGTGACATCTGTATTCGTGCCCCATACAATGCCCTGATGAAGGTCAGTGATTCTGATTTGGTCGTTTTTGTTGTAGTAAAGAAAAAGCAATTGATCAAGCGTTTTTGTCATGTGATAAACGCTTCCAGGACTAGCTGGATGAAGGATTTCTTCTTCAAAACGACTGCCATCTGGTTGGGGTACTTCTACTTTTAAGTAACCTTCCGGTATAGTTGCGCCCCTATGAGACCCATAGCCATAAACCCCCATTGTCCCAAGATGAACAATATGAATATCTAATTGAGATTCAACTATTGCTGCTAAGAGATTATGAGTACCATTGACATTATTATCAACTGTATATCTCTTGGTTGCGCTGCTTTTCATTGAATATGGGGCAGCACGTTGTTCAGCAAAATGAATTATTGAATCTGGCTTTTCTTCAATCAATAGATCTAAAAGCTTCTGATATTCAGAGGCAAGATCTAAATGAATAAATTGAATAGGTTTACCACCTATTTCAGACCAAGCTTTAATCCTTTCTCCAATACTTGTAATTGGAGTTAAGGATTCAACTTCAAGGTCTATATCGATTTTTCGACGACTGAGATTATCCACGATGAATACATCATGACCCTTGTCAGCAAGATTGACTGCACAAGGCCATCCGCAGAAGCCGTCACCACCAAGAACGAAAACTTTCACTCTAAACTCCAAAAGAAAGAGCAAATACTCATATTATTTAAGCTACTACAAGGGTTTCACTTGATTGTTAAAGAATATGCGATAAGCCCAACTACAAGGATAACTCCAGCAAGGGTAAAAAGCCAAGAACCTTTGTTGCCACTACTTTCTTTTGTAAGTATTTCAATTCTTGGTTCATTCGCAAAAACGTTAAGCCTGCCTTGACTTTCTCTAGTGACTACCATGTTTTTTTTTCTTAGCCTATTACGTTACTAATTTTTAACGAATTACTCTAATCATTTGAAATAACTCCTTTCAATGGAGAACTCGGATTAGCAATTATGTTTTCCTGGAGCCTTCCAGATAAATAAGCATCTCTGCCTGCCTCAGTAGCTTTAGAGAAGGCTTTAGCCATTAAAACTGGGTTTTTTGCCAGAGCTATAGCGCTATTTATCAGAACCCCGTCAGCACCCATTTCCAATGCTTGAGCAGCTTCACTAGGAACCCCAATACCTGCATCAATAATTATTGGAATTCTAGATTCTTCGATAATCATTGAAATGTTTGCTGCATTTTTTATTCCTTGAGCGGATCCAATGGGAGAGCCAAGAGGCATAACAGTTGCACATCCAATTTCTTCAAGTTGTTTTGCAATTAACGGATCAGAGTTTATGTATGGAAGAACAGTAAATCCTTCTTTAACTAATTGTTCTGCGGCTTTTAAAGTTCCAATTGGGTCTGGTAATAAATATTTTTTGTCAGGAATAACCTCTAATTTAACAAAATTGTTATTTTCTTGACCTGCTAATTTTGCTAATTCTCTGCCAAGTCTTGCTACTCGAATAGCTTCTTCAGCATTTGAGCACCCTGCTGTATTTGGGAGCATCCATATACTTTTCCAGTCTATTGATTCCATTAATCCTTTATGTCCATGTTCTAGTCCTTGAATTCTTCTAACTGCAACAGTAACTATTTCACATTTTGTATTTACTAGGCTTTTTCTCATGACTTCTAGGGATGCGTATTTTCCAGTTCCCACTAGAAGTCTACTTTTGAATTCTTTGTTACCTATCTTGAGAGTTTGATTTGTTTTTTGCATGAATAAATATAATAAATTAATATTGATTTAGAATCCTTTTTTATTTAATATTTTACTTTGATCTTTTCCAATTATACGTTCAAGTCTTTTGATTTGAGAGAGCGCTGTTTTGTTATTTGGATCTAGCTTTAAAACTTCTTGATAATTTTTATAAGCTTCATCTTCTTTTAGTAAACGTTGATAAGCAAAACCGAGGTTATTTAATGCAACTGGATATTCAGATTTTGCTGTTAATGCCTTTTTATAATGAATCACTGCTGATTTAAAGTCATTCTGAGCGGCAAGTGCAAAGCCTAATGCGTTTTCTATAAGTGCCTTAGCCTCTTCTGGCTCTCCATCTAGTTTCTTTAAGGCTTGTTTTAAAGTTGATGTGGCTTGAGGATATAATCTTTTCTTTAATTGAACAGATGCTAGTTCATACATTTTAGCGGAATCTTCTTTTGTATTGGAATTTTCTTTCTCTAATTTTATTAGCTTTATTTCATCTGTTCTTACTTTATATAATTGTCTTCCAACTAAAATAGCAATAATTACTAAGAGCAAGCACAATCCTATGAGATAAGTTTGAGGAAGATTAGCTATCATCATCTAAAACTCAAAAAAACTAATTCACTTTAGCTATATTAATATTTTTTATAAGGGTATTCTTCATTTTTTGAATTTCTTTTGTATTCTTTTGTTTTAATTAATTATTCAAAAAACTTTAAAGAAGAAAAACACTAATCATGCATATTTAACTTTTTGAATTAACTACAATATTTGTGAATGTTTGAGGATCTGTAACTGCTAATTGAGCCAACATTTTTCTATTGATTTTTATATCTGCTTTCTTTAAGTCACCCATAAACTTGCTATAGCTCAATCCATTTATTCTTGCTGCTGCATTGATTCTTGCAATCCAAAGTCTTCTAAAATCGCGCTTTCTTCTTCTTCTGTCTCTATAGGCGTTACAAAGAGCTTTCATTACTCTTTGATTTGCAGTTCTGAAAAGAGTTCCATTTCCTCCTCTAAACCCTCTTGCTAGGCGAAGGATTTTGTTTCTACGTTTTCGAGCAACATTACCTCTTTTAACGCGTGCCATAGTTAATAATCAGAAATCAAGAAATTGAACTAATAAACGTTCTTAAGAAGTCTTAAGCATAGGGAAGCATAAGGCTTACATTATCTGCATCACGTTCATCTACGACTGCTTTTGTTTTAAGGTGCCTTTTTAATTTAGGACTCTTATGGTCGAGTAAGTGATTGTGAAATGCACGACGTCTCATGAACTTGCCGGTGCCTGTTGCTTTGAACCGCTTTGCAGCAGCTTTGCGGGTCTTGAGCTTTGGCATTGATAAAGCATAGTTAGTCAATAACAATACGTCCTAGAGCCTACTTAAGCCAACCCAAAATTATTAAATTCTTACTGGAAGAGGATTTTTGTTGTGATTAAAAGTTTTTTGCAAGTTAAAAAGCGTTTTTTTGTTTGTGGTGTGTTTCTTGTGATTGGTTTGAATTATTCAAATCAAGTTTCTATTGCAAATAATCGAAGAGTTAAGTCGTTTCCAACGCATCAGGCTCTTCCTGAGACACCTTTCATTAGTTCAGAGAATAATGTATTGCTTGTTGGGATTAAGCCTTACTTGGGAAAGGAAGTTATTAATGATAAAGATTCGCCTTATTTGCGGCTTATCAGTAATGGTAGGAAATTGATTCTCAAAGATGCTGATGGAGTCACTCGAAAGGCTAATGAAATTAATATCGGTTGGCGAGCACAACAATTATCAAACCCAAAAGTGTTTGTTCGAAAGACAATTGGTCCCTTTGCAAGTTTCGAGTCAGCTGAAAGATTGGCAAATGATTTAAAAGATAAAGGTATTGAATCAACTATTGCTCATCCCTTGGATTGGGAGGTTTGGGTTTCAGGCGACATTAAAATTCCACCATCTATAAAGTCGACTTATCAAAAAATAAAAGTTTTCAAGACTGTTAATCCATATTTAGATGGCAATAATGGAAAGATTGCGCTCAAAGGTCCTATCTCTTTGCAAGCTCCTGATGGGTTGCGCTGGGAGAAAGGAATATACTTGGGTCCATTTTCGATTCAATCAGATGCATATGGAAGTTGGACATTAGTTGAACATGTTCCTATTGAGAGATATTTACACGGAGTAGTTCCTTACGAAATTGGTGCCAGCTCTCCTGAAGCAGCTCTATCAGCGCAGGCGGTATTAGCTAGAACATGGGCTCTTGCAAATAGCCATAGATTCAAAGTTGATGGATACAATCTATGTAGTGACACTCAATGTCAGGTTTACAAGGATCCATCTAAAGTAAATCACAAAATTGAAATAGCTATAAAAAAAACTGCTGGAAAAATACTCACTTGGAATAAAACCCCGATAAATGCTGTTTATCATGCTACTAATGGCGGAGTAATGGCCTCCGTTGATGAGGCATGGTCAATTAATCAGGTTCCTTATTTGCAAATGCATTTGGATGGACCAAAACACTGGATCAGTACGGTTGATTTACCTCTATCAAATGAAAACAATTTGAAATCTTTTTTATTTTCTAAGTCTGAGGCTTTTGGGTCAGATCATTCACTTTTCAGATGGGATAGAACTCTAGAGTCTTCTCAGATATCTAAATACCTAAATCAATCTCAAAAGGTTAGCAGTTCTTTTGACCCGATAGGAATTGAGGTGGTGGGGAGAGGAAATAGTGGGCGAGTTACTTCGTTGAAAATTGAAGGAAAGACTGGTTCAGAAATTTTTCTTAAACTTGATGACATTCGACGTGTTTTTAGAAACTTACCAAGCACATTATTTGTTGTTAAAGAAATTAAAGAAGGTAAATGGCTTTTTTCTGGTGGAGGTTTTGGCCATGGAGCAGGAATGTCTCAGTCTGGGGCTATAGAGTTGGCAAAAAATGGATGGACTACCAAACAAATTCTTTCTCATTATTATCCAAATACTAAATATGGATTTTTGCCTTAGTGATGAAAGCCTCTTAGAGTCACTTGTTGATAAAAGGACTACTCCATGGCTTTAGCCAATATCAGTGGAGAAAACCGACGCACTAAATCAATATTGTTTTTGATTTGTTGCGCTTTGGTAGGAATTTTTCCTCATTTGATAGAACCTAGCAAGAGTTTATTTCCCTCAATTACTTTAGCTATTTTACTTGGTGGCTATGGTTTAAGAGTTGTTTTAAGAGATCGCAGGGACAATTATCAATTACAAAAAGAGTATCTAGTTAAGGATGAAAATTTTGTTGAAACTCTTCCTAAAGTTGATGTATTGGTGGCAGCACGTGATGAAGAAAATGTGATAGAGCGATTAGTCTCAAGGCTTTTATTAATTGAATATCCAGAGGATAAGCTTGCAATATGGATAATTGATGATGGAAGTCAGGATGGAACATCTGATTTATTGCAAGAATTACGTAAAAATTTCTCTAGAATCAATGTTTTGAGCCGACCATTGATGAGTGGTGGTGGTAAGTCAGGAGCTCTAAATTCTGTACTAAGTAAAACGGATGGAGAGTGGCTATTTATTCTTGATGCAGATGCACAATTACAGAGCAATGTATTACTTAGAGCAATATCTTTTGCCCTGAATGGTGGATGGTGTGGTGTGCAATTAAGAAAATCAGTTGTTAATTGTGAGTTGAATCAACTTGCTGCTTATCAAGCAATGGAGATGGCAATGGATGCTGTTATACAAAGAGGTAGACTTGCGCTTGGAGGCGTTTCGGAGTTAAGAGGTAATGGTCAATTAATCAATCGAAAAGTTCTTGAATCTTGTGGAGGATTTAATGAAAAAACTATCACTGACGACTTAGATTTAAGTTTCCGCTTTTTATTAACAAGATCACCAATAGCAATAATGTGGGATCCACCTATACAAGAGGAGGCAGTTGAATCAATTCCGGCTTTATTTAGACAAAGAAAAAGGTGGGCTGAAGGAGGTTTACAAAGATTTTTTGATTACTGGCCTCTTTTAATCTCAAAACGCTTGACAAATTTCAAGAAAATAGATTTGTCTTGCTTTTTCTTATTACAATATGTTTTACCAGTTGTATCACTTATAGATTTGATTGTGTCAATTGTTTTATTTGAGACACCGTTATATTGGCCTCTATCTATAGTTGCACTTGGTATTTCTAGTTTAGCTTTTTGGAAAGGATGTTCTCAAAATAGTGAGGGGCCAAGATTACCATCGCCTAATTTTATTAATATTCTTGGAGCAACAATTTATCTTTCACATTGGTTTATTGTCATACCATTTGTAGTTTTTAAAATGTCATTATTCCGCAAGACTTTACTTTGGGAAAAAACTGATCATATTGGATTCTGATGAAGTTAATGCAATCATTCAAGATTCACAATTTCTCCATTAAAGAAGTCTGCAAATTGCTTGGCTTTTTCATCAATAGAATTTATTTTTGAATTATTTTTTAATTCTATATTCTTTGTTTTATCACTATCTTTATTTGGCTTGAGATCCAATTTAGATAGATCTTTCTGCTCTATTTTCTTAAGAGTTTCTTCACGATCTTTATGATTGTATAAGTTATCTTTTTGTTGGATTAAAATAACTTTAGTTGATGATCCTCTTGCTTTATAAAAAGCATCCTCAATCAAATTTTTTCGACTTTGAATCATATTTATCCATTTTTCTGAAATTGCTATTTCTGCAGAATCTGAATTTAATTTTATTAATATAGCTTGTTGTGACAGCAGCATTTTTGTTGAAGGAAGCTCTAACATAGATATTACTTTTTTCCAGATATCATCCAGATTTAAATTCTGATTAGGTTGGTTCTTGTCTTGAAAATTTGTTTTTTGAATTACTTCTTTGACTGGGTTTGGACCTATTCTGTCTGATTTATTATTTACAATTTTAGATTCAGAATTACCTGATGTTTTTGTTTGCATAAAGGATTCTTTTATCCTGCTACTATTTTTGGAACTTTCATCTGAAAGCATTCCAAGTAAATGAATTTCCAACCATAACTTAGGCTGATTGCTGTTTCTTATATAGTTTTCTGATCCTTTTAATCTAGACTGCAGACTGAGTATTCGATCAAGATTTATTGACGTTGCCAAGTCTTTTAAACTTTCACTACTCTCTTTAGAAATATTACATAAATCATTTGGTTCATTGGCTACTTTTGTCACAACTAGGTCTCTTAATATAGATGCTATGCCTTGTAAAATAGCAATTGGTTCTTTACCTTTATTAATGAGGCGATTGCAAATGTTTAGAATAGAATTCGGGTCTTTATTTATTAAAGATCTAGTTAATATAATCAATTCTTCTTCTGGTACTGCTCCTATCAAATTAATGATGTTTAATTGAGTTATTGGTGGTGGAAGTAAGCTGACTTGATCAAGTAAACTTTCAGCATCTCTTAACCCTCCTTGGGAATGTTTAGCAATTAATGATATTGCCTCTTCATTGATTGAGATTTCTTCTTTTTTAGCAATACTGCTTAAATGACTTTCTAAATCATTAAGAGCTATTCTTTTAAAGTCAAAGCGCATACACCTACTAAGGATTGTAGGTAAAACGCGTTGAGGATCTGTTGTAGCAAGAATAAATACGACTTGGCGGGGGGGCTCTTCTAAGGTTTTTAGAAGCGCATTAAAAGCTGCAGTTGAGAGCATATGGCATTCATCTATGACATAAACTTTCCATCGAGCTTTTGCTGGAGCAAATCGAGATCTTTCTATTAATTCACGAATATTTTCAACACCTGTATTGGACGCGGCATCAATTTCAATTACATCCAATGCATTACCAGAATTAATCTCTTTGCAGAGTTCACAAGCACCGCAAGGTATGGGTGTAGCTTTTTTACTTTTTAAGCAATTTAAAGATTTTGCGAAAATTCTTGCGCTTGATGTTTTACCTGTTCCTCTAGGTCCAGAAAATATATATGCAGGTGCAATTCGATCACTGATTAATGCTTGTTTTAATGTAGATGTAATTGGATCTTGTCCAACAAGCTCGTCAAAGCTTCTCGGGCGATATTTATGATGCAAAGGCTTATAAGTCTTTATCATTTGTAATTAAAATATTATGAATTTAATTTGTTTTATTAAATCATATTCAAAATTGATAATCATTCATAAAATATTTGACTAATTTAATTTTTGAAAAATTTTCTAATTATCTAATTAATTTATGAAAGCTTTCAAAAAGTTTATTCGATCTAAGCAGATTCCTTAACAATTCTTTTCTCATTTGATAAAAGAGGAACTACTTTTCCACCTGTACTTTCATCAACCATTTTTTTTGTTACTTTGAAATTTTTAATCTTAGTTTGAGATGGAAGGCTAAACATATGATCCAGCATGATTTCTTCAACAATTCCTCGCAAAGCTCTAGCTCCCGTTTTTCTTTTATAAGCTTCTTGCGCAATTGCTTCAACAGCATCTTCGTCAAATGACAGCTCTACATTATCCATACTTAATAAGGTTCTAAATTGTTTGACTATGGCATCCCTTGGTTCTGTGAGGATAGACTGAAGCGCGTTAGCATTCAATGGCTCTAAGATAGCGCTAACAGGCATTCTTCCAATAAATTCGGGAATGAGACCATATTTCACTAGATCGTCAGGCTCAAGGTCATTAATTAAATCAGCACCAACGCGATCACGATTGGTTTTGATTCTTACCCTGTTTTCATTTTGTATGAAACCAATTGAATTTTTTCCAAGTCTTTTTTGAACTAAATCATCTAAACCAACAAATGCCCCACCACATATAAAGAGTATTTGGCTTGTATCTATTTGAATAGAATCACCGTAAGGATGCTTTCTCCCACCTTGAGGAGGCACGTTTGCAACAGTACCCTCAAGCATTTTCAGAAGAGCTTGCTGCACCCCTTCTCCAGAAACATCTCTAGTAATTGATGGGTTTTCACTTTTTCTGGCAATTTTGTCAATTTCATCTATATAAATAATTCCTCTTTGTGCTAGCTCTACATCCATGTTGGCTTTGTGCAGGAGACGTAAGAGTATGTTTTCAACATCCTCCCCAACATATCCAGCTTCTGTAAGCGTTGTTGCATCAGCCACAGCAAATGGCACATCAAGCATTTCAGCTAATGTTTGGGCAAGTAATGTTTTTCCGCATCCAGTTGGACCAATTAACAAAATATTGGACTTTTGCAATTTTGTAGCTGTCAGATCAGTCTCTCCAGACCCGTCTCCTTTCCATGCAAGTCTCTTGTAGTGGTTATAGACAGCTACTGATAAGATTTTTTTTGCTGGTTCTTGACCCACTACTTGATCATCTAAAAACTTTTTAATTTCAATGGGCTTGGGTATCGAAGCCAAAGTTGGAGCAGGTTTAGCTGTAGTAGTAGCAGGTTTAGCTTTACGGCTTTGCTCATGTCCACCTCTTTGCTGAGTTGGATTATCAATTAATTCTTCATCTAAAATTTCATTGCACAAGTCGATACATTCATCACATATGTAAACTCCTGGACCAGCAATGAGTTTCCTCACTTGGTCTTGGGCCTTGCCACAAAAGGAGCATTTAAGATGGGCCTCAAATTTTGCCATCGAGCTCTAAAAAAAAAACAGGTTTGATAGACCGATAATTCATTTTATTCAGTCCCAATTAATAGGATCATTGAGGATTGATGCCTTGTCAGCTTTCCTTAATGATTCATATGGAGTTGAGATTGGAAACCACTTTGTCGATCAGGCCATATTCAACCGCTTCTTGGGGAGAAAGAAAGTGGTCTCGATCAGTGTCTTCTGAAATCTTTTCAATATCTTGTCCAGTGTGCTCAGCTAAAAGCGAATTAAGAGTCTCTTTTAAATAGAGAATTTCTTTAGCTTGAATTTCAATTTCCACAGCTTGACCTTGAGCTCCACCAAGAGGTTGATGAATCATTATTCTTGAATTAGGTAAGGCAAGTCTTTTACCTTTTGTTCCTCCAGAGAGAAGAAAAGCACCCATGCTTGCGGCAAGTCCATAGCAAATTGTTATGACATCCGGACTAACTTGTTGCATTGTGTCATAGATAGCTAGTCCCGCAGTTACTGACCCTCCAGGAGAGTTTATGTACAATTGAATATCTTTTTCTGGGTCATCAGCTTCTAAAAAAAGCATTTGAGCCACCAGTGCATCAGCAACTTGGTCATTTACATCAGTTCCTAAAAAGATGATTCTTTCGCGAAGTAAGCGTGAGTAAATATCAAATGCACGATCACCTTGACCTGATTGTTCAATCACTGTTGGAAGTACACCTGGCCCTGAAAAAAGACAGGAGTTATTCCATGAACTGTTAATAGGGTGATTTTGTCTTGCTTCAATCAACTTGAACTTTGGATAGCTAATACTGGTAATCTATGAGTAGAAATTAGGTTTTGGGTGTTTTAGAGCTTTTCTTTGCTTTATTTGTTTTTGTTGTTGTCTTTTTAGAACTTTTCTCTTTGCTTTGTTCTTGAGTTGTGTCTGGGGCTCTTTCTATAACCGTATTATTCTCTTCAAGCCAAACAAATAATTTTTCTTGCAATAAATCATCAGTAATAGCCTCTTTCAGACGATCTTTATCGATATTTTTTTCGTTTGAAAGTTTGATATCAGCTTCGACTTCTTTGAGTTTTGAGTTGATTTCTTTTTGTGAAACCTCAATGTTTTCCAATTTCGCTAAAGCATTTAAAGCGAGTTTTTGACGCAGCTTTTTCTCTGCCTCTCCTTTTGAAGACTCCATTAATGATTTCACAAGCTCTGGAGTAAACATTGACTTGACATCAATGCCTTGTTGAGCGAAATTTTGAGCTGTTTGTTCAACAATTACTCGAACTTCTTGGTCAATAAGACTTTTTGGTAGTTCAACTTCAAGCTCTTTGACTAAAGCGTCAAGAAGTGAGTCCTGACGTCTTTTTACTTGTTTTCTATCATTATCTTCTATGAGCCTTTTTTCAAGATCTTTTCGTAAGTCATTCATATTTTCTTTATCACTTGCTTGCTTCGCAAACTCGTCATTTAGTTCTGGTAATTCTTTGATTTTCAAATCTTCCAGAATGACTTTGAATTCGGCTTTTCTGCCTTTGGCTTCTTCTTGGTGGTAATCCTTAGGAAACTCACACTTAAATGTTTTTTCATCATTGATATTCATTCCAATTACACCCTCAATGAATCCAGGAATCATTCGGCCTTCTTCAAGTTCTATTTCTATTGAATCAGCTCTTCCACCTTCAATTTCGCTTCCATCATCAGAGAAACTTCCTTGAAAGCTGACTAGCGCAATATCTCCTTTTTTTGCGGCACGATCATTGACCGGGACCTTAGTTGCAAGTTGAGCTCGGGATTGCTCAATAAGTTCATCTACTTTTTTTGGATCAAAGATTAGATTCTCTACTTCAGCCGTGAGGCCTGAAGATTTTTTTAAAGTTGGAGTAGGAGCGATATCAGTTTCAAGTTTTAATGTAAGAATTTCTTCATGATTAAAATTTTCCAAAATATTTTCAAATCCATCTTCGAGTTCAGGCTCACATAAAGGTTCAATCCCTTCCTGATCTAATGCTTCTGTCCATACTTTTTGCAAAAGTGATTCCAGTGCGGAGGCCTGTATTCTTTTGATTCCAAGTTGCTGGATTACCACTGTTTTTGGAACTTTACCTTTTCGAAAACCAGGGATTGAGATAGATCTGCTGAGTTTACTTAAAGCTTCGTTGTAACTATTTTTGCATCTATCTGCGGGGACCTCTACCTCCACAG
>QCJZ01000010.1 GCA_003215695.1 Prochlorococcus sp. AG-409-J03
TGTAAACCGCAACTGACAGATAATCGCTTTAGCTGCAGGTCGACTTTCACAATTTCCTTAATTGTTTTTTCAAATTCTTTGTCTCTTCCTGGAGCAGTATGAATTTCCACTGCATCTGGTCTGATAGTTGTTAACAACGGAGCAAAATCTTTCAGAGTTAATCTTCGATCCTTTTCTTGAATAATTCCTAATGGGCATGTATCAATACATCGGCCACATCCATAGCATTTATCAGCCTTTATACCACCTTCGTTTTCAATCGCGTGAGCTGGACAAATGCTTTGACAGGGTCTGAAGCAATTCGAAGGACATAGATTTGGATTAAACCAAGCTTTGCGAAAATGTGCATCTTGTCCATCACTTAAGCTGATCATCAGCCAGGGTTTTTTTCCATAAGTTTTGAAAACCCAATCAATAGCATTGCGAGCTGCATGGATAACAGCTTCGTCGGCAGCGAGGTCAATGCAATGCACGCCTGCAGCTCCATAAACTGAGCAAAGATCATTTATTGCAGGTAAGTCTTGATTGCTTGCGCCACAAATTAATTTTACCCAGTTACCTTTTTTGAGAGCTTCAGAATGGCAAATCGAATCTTGAGTAATCACCGTGATGAATTTTTAATCTCTATTGATGAATTCATTTAATGGTTGCCATTGAATACTTCGAGCCCCTCCCATCTCAATAACAATTTTAATTCGAGGTTCCTTTTGGCAGAGATTATTTATTGCTAAAAGTTCTGACTTGGATAAGACTTGACCCTCTAATAACCATAGAACCAAGGGTTTATCTTCGACTAACAATTCATTTAATTGAGGAATAACTTGTTGAACTTCCCCTAAGGCCCCATTCCTTCCAACATTTTGATGTCCCAAATGTGGTGGTCTGATTCCATGTAATTGGGTAAGAAAGACAACTGGATCTCCCAATCCTCTAGCGGAAGTGATTTGTGTCTGATATCCGCTAGCTCTAAGTCTTCGAAGTAAACGAGTTTCTGCCCCACCTTCTAATGGGCTAAGAATGGCAAGGCAGCCGAATGATTCAAGATCAGTGCGAAATTTCTGACCAGAGAGTAATAAAGGCATCCTTAAATCAAATTCTATATCTTATTCAACTGAAGCATCACACAAAATGGGCGTTAATAGTGTAATCTTATAAGTTGCTAAAGCTTTTCTATGCCCGACCGCTAGCCGGGCCTCTAGACGCTTGAGCAGACTAAGCGTTTGCGTTTAGTCTTTTGGCCAGTCCAGAAGAATTTATTTTCTTTTGTCGAGATACTCTTTGAACTTTTTGAAAGTTTGAAAAAGTCTCAGCCAGCTGATTGTCGCTAGCATTTTTCCAAATAAATTGAACTTCAACTTTTTTGGCTAGATAGGCGATTTAATTCAGATATCAAGTCTTTCTCTTTACAGATTGATCTTAGAGCTGGCGTTTATTTAACTCATGACTTTAGGAATCCTAGGGAAGAAGTTGGGTATGTCCCAACTCTTCGATGATCAAGGCAGAGCCGTTCCAGTCACTTTGATAGAAGCGGGTCCCTGTCGAATCACTCAATTGAAATCCGCAGATACGGATGGCTATGCCGCTGTACAGATTGGTTTCCAATTGATTCGTGAAAAACTTATTAACAAGCCTTCAAAAGGTCATCTTGCAAAATCAGGAGAAGTCCTCTTGCGTCATCTTCGAGAGTACCGAGTAGAAAATTCGGGTGAATTCCAACTCGGAGCTTCAATAACTGTCGATGATTTCGAAACAGGTCAAAAAGTTGATGTTAGTGGCGACACTATGGGTAGAGGATTTGCAGGTTATCAAAAACGACATGGTTTTAGCCGGGGTCCTATGAGTCACGGTTCAAAGAATCATCGATTACCTGGTTCGACAGGTGCTGGAACCACTCCTGGTCGTGTTTACCCTGGGAAAAGGATGGCTGGTCGTATGGGTGGTAAAAAAGTCACGACCAGAGGCCTGGAAATTCTTAAGATAGATACAAATCACAATTTGTTAGTAGTCAAAGGATCTGTCCCAGGGAAGCCTGGATCTCTTTTAAACATAAGACCTGCCAAAAGAGTTGGCGTTTCTACTCAGCAAGGAGGTAAATAATTATGGCTAACTGTATTGTTCTTGATTGGCAAGGGAAAGAGGCTGGAGAATCATCAATTGATTTGAAAACTGCCAAAGAATCCTCGGCGGCAGATTTATTACATCGTGCTGTTTTGCGTCAACAAGCTCACAGCCGTCAAGGGACTGCAAGTACTTTGACTAGATCTGAGGTTCGAGGAGGAGGCCGAAAACCCTATAAGCAAAAGGGAACTGGTAGAGCAAGGCAAGGCTCTATTAGAACTCCCCTGCGACCAGGAGGTGGAATTGTTTTTGGCCCTAAGCCTCGCAAATATAACCTGGAAATGAATAGGAAGGAACGAAGGCTAGCTCTTCGTACTGCGCTGATGAGTAGAATTTCAGACGTAAAAATAATTAAAGACTTCGGTTCAAAGCTTGAAGTTCCTAAAACAAGTGAAATTGTGGCTTTATTCAAGCGATTAGGAATTGATTCTGATGGGAAAATTCTGATTATTCTCAACAAGCCATCAGAAGTTATCAAGCGCTCAATTAGAAACTTAGAAAAAATAAAGCTTATCTCTGCTGATCAATTAAATGTGTTTGACCTTCTCAATGCCAATTCTTTGGTAATAGGTGAAGACGCATTATCAACCATTAAGGAGGTTTACGGTAATGACTAAATTTTTTGAAAAACGACTTACTGATGTGATTAAGCGTCCTTTGATAACTGAGAAGGCTACAAAAGCGTTGGATTTCAATCAGTATACTTTTGAAGTCGACCCAAGAGCAGCTAAGCCTGATATAAAAGCTGCTGTAGAAGAGATGTTTGATGTCAAGGTTCTTGGTATTAGTACTATGAATCCCCCAAGAAAAAGCAGAAGAGTCGGTAGGTTTTCTGGAAAGAGACCACAAGTGAAGAAGGCTGTGGTCCGCCTAGCAGAAGGCAACTCCATTCAGTTGTTCCCAGAATCCGAGGAGGCTTAAAACAATGGCAATAAGAAGTTTCAAACCTTACACACCTGGTACTCGTACAAGAGTAGTAACTGACTTTAGCGAAGTCACATCCAATAAACCTGAGCGCTCACTTGTCGTATCTAAACATCGAAAGAAAGGGCGCAACAACAGAGGAGTAATTACTTGTCGACATAGAGGAGGAGGACACAAAAGGTTATATAGGATCGTTGATTTTCGTCGAAATAAGCATGGTGTTTCGGCCAAAGTAGCGGCAATACATTATGACCCACATCGGAATGCAAGACTTGCTCTACTTTTTTATTCTGATGGTGAAAAGAGATACATACTTGCACCTGCGGACATAACTGTTGGGCAAGAAGTTATATCAGGACCTGACGCACCAATTGAAATTGGTAACGCTTTACCACTTTCTTCAATGCCTTTAGGTTCGAGCGTCCATTGCGTTGAACTCTATCCAGGACGAGGCGGACAGATGGTTCGTACAGCCGGGGCTAGTGCGCAAGTTATGGCTAAAGAGGGAGATTATGTTGCATTGAAATTACCTTCAACTGAGGTTCGTTTAATTAGAAAAGAATGCTACGCCACCCTTGGAGAAGTTGGTAATTCTGAAATTAGAAATACAAGCCTTGGAAAAGCTGGAAGAAGAAGATGGCTTGGTAGACGACCTCAAGTTAGAGGAAGTGTTATGAATCCATGTGATCACCCTCATGGAGGAGGAGAGGGCAAAGCACCCGTCGGACGCGCTGGTCCTGTGACTCCTTGGGGTAAAGCTGCTCTTGGTTTGAAAACCAGGAAAAAGAATAAGCCCAGTAATAAGTTCGTTCTTCGGAAACGACGCAAGGTATCTAAACGTAGTAGAGGAGGTCGCGATTCATGATTTCTATCTTTCTTTACCAATTCTTTTAAACCGTTATGGGACGTTCACTAAAAAAAGGGCCATTTATCTCCGACAGTTTGCTTCGTAAAGTTGAGAAGCAAAACTCTAACGACGATAAAACTGTTATCAAAACATGGTCTAGAGCCTCAACAATTTTGCCAATGATGATTGGCCATACAATTGCTGTTCACAATGGAAAGAGTCATATACCTGTTTTCATAACTGAGCAAATGGTTGGACATAAGTTAGGTGAGTTTGCTCCAACTCGTACCTACAAAGGTCACATCAGAGACAAAAAAGGAGCGCGCTAATCACATGACTATTTCATCTACACAAGCCACTGCCCAGGCCCATGGGCGTTATATTCGGGGATCTGCCTCAAAAGTACGGCGAGTTCTTGATCAAATAAGAGGAAGAACTTACAGGGATGCATTAATCATGCTTGAATTTATGCCTTATCGATCAACGGAGCCAATAACGAAGGTATTGCGATCCGCTGTCGCTAATGCAGAAAACAATCTCGGTCTAGACCCTTCCGCATTGGTGATTACTACTGCTACTGCTGATATGGGCCCACCAATGAAACGCTATAGGCCTAGGGCCCAAGGCAGAGCATTTGCTATTAAAAAGCAGACATGTCATATCAGCATTTCTGTTGCGGCTAATCAATCAACAAATTCTGAGGACTCAGACTGATGGGACATAAAATTCACCCAACTGGAATTAGGCTTGGTATCACCCAAGAGCACCGTTCTAAATGGTATGCGCCAACTAAAACTTATCCTTTATTACTCCAAGAAGATGATCGGATTCGCACTTTCATAAAGAAAAAATATGGAGCTGCAGGTATCAGCGATGTATTGATTGCTCGAAAAGCTGATCAGCTTGAAGTCGAATTAAAAACCGCTAGGCCAGGAGTAATTGTTGGTAGGCAAGGAAGTGGCATTGAAGAACTCAGATCTGGTATTCAAAAAACAATCGGTGATAGGAATAGACAAGTCCGCATAAACGTAGTTGAAGTAGAAAAAGTTGATGCAGATGCTTATCTTCTGGCTGAATATATTGCTCAGCAACTTGAAAAGCGTGTGGCATTTAGACGAACAATTCGAATGGCAGTTCAAAGAGCACAAAGAGCTGGTGTTCTAGGTCTGAAAATACAAGTTGGTGGAAGATTGAATGGTGCTGAAATCGCACGTTCAGAATGGACGCGTGAAGGGAGAGTACCTCTCCATACTTTGAGAGCAGAAATCGACTACGCAACTAAAGTAGCTAGTACAACCTATGGCGTTTTAGGAATCAAAGTATGGGTTTTCAAAGGGGAAGTTCTTCCTAAAGAAGAACAGCCCTTACCTGTTGGTTCTTCTCCTCGACGTAGTAGGGGAAATCGCAGACCTCAAGAATTTGAGGATCGATCAAATGAAGGTAAATAAGGAGTTTTAATCATGCTTAGTCCCAAAAGAACCAAATTTCGGAAACAACAAAGAGGCCGCATGCGTGGTGTTGCTACCAGAGGCAACAAAATTGCTTTTGGTCAGTTTGCCTTGCAAGCCCAAGACTGCGGATGGGTAACCTCAAGGCAAATTGAGGCAAGTCGACGAGCGATGACTCGTTATGTCAAAAGGGGAGGACAGATTTGGATCCGTATTTTCCCCGATAAGCCAGTAACGATGAGACCCGCTGAAACAAGAATGGGATCTGGTAAAGGTAATCCAGAATTTTGGGTTGCAGTTGTCAAGCCTGGTCGAATCTTGTTTGAAATGGGTGGCGATGAAATTACCGAGAAAATTGCAAAGGAGGCAATGCGTCTTGCTCAATACAAGCTGCCAGTAAAAACAAAATTTATTTCCCTAGAGGAAGATCTCAATAAGGGAAATTATAAACCTGCTAAAACGCCAGTTGCAGCAGATGATTCGGAGTCATCATCATGAGCAAAACAACTACGAACGATGTAAGGAATCTCTCTGATTCCGAGATATCAGAAAAGATTGAAAATCTTCGTAAAGAACTTTTTGATCTTCGCTTTAAGCAAGCCACTAGACAGCTAGCAAAAACTCACCGTTTCAAAGAGGCACGAACCGAATTGGCTCAACTTTTAACGGTTTCTAATGAGCGAAGTCGCTCCAACACATCATCTTGATTTTTTAGTTATGGCACTTAAGGAAATGGTCGGCACTGTTGTCAGTGACAAAATGCAAAAAACAGTAGTTGTGGCTGTGGAAAATAGATTTCCACATCCTATCTATCAAAAAATTATTAGTCGTACGACTAGATATAAAGCACATGATGCAGAAAATCATTGCAAAGTTGGAGACAGAGTTCGGATTAAAGAGTCTCCTCCAATGAGTGCTCACAAACGATGGACGGTTACAGATGTTCTCGTTCAGGGTATGAAATCTAAGGAGGCTGCGAAATGATTCAGCAAGAAACATTCTTAACCGTTGCAGATAACAGTGGTGCCAAGCGTTTGCAATGTATTAGGGTCTTGGGCTCCAATCGCCGGTATGCCCATGTAGGCGATGTAATTGTTGCTTCTGTTAAAGATGCGATGCCAAATATGGGAGTAAAAAAATCAGATGTCGTCAAAGCGGTTGTTGTTCGTACTAGAGCAACAATGCGTAGAGAGACTGGAAATTCAATTCGCTTTGATGACAACGCTGCTGTTCTTATCAATGATGATCAAAACCCAAGAGGAACTAGGGTTTTTGGTCCCGTCGCACGAGAATTAAGAGAGCGCAATTTTACTAAAATTGTCTCTTTAGCACCGGAGGTTATTTAGTTATGCCAGCAATTAACAAATCCAAAGCTCCTGCTGATCGGATCAAAATGAAGATCCGTAAAGGAGATACAGTTCAGATTATTTCTGGAAAGGACAAGGGGAAAACCGGTGAGGTTCTTAAAACACTTCCCTATGAAAATCGAGTTTTAGTCCAAGGAATTAACCAAAGAACAAGGCATGTAAAACCCTCACAGGAAGGAGAAACTGGTCGAATAGAGACCAAAGAATTTTCTTTGCATGCATCAAATGTAATGATCTACTCAACTAAAGAGAAAGTTGCCAGTAAGGTTGAAATTTTTGTAGATAAAGACGGATCAAAGAAACGACGATTAAAAAAGACTGGGGAATTAATTGATTAATTCATTTTCCTTTGTTTGAACTAACTAACGCAGACTTTCTTTTCCCAATTGAATTCTGACCAAGACCAGAATTAACTTTTTTCCAGCCATGTCACTTAAAACCCGCTATCGAGAGACAATTAGACCAAAGCTTTTAAAAGATCTTGGTCTGAAAAATGTTCATCAAGTCCCTAAGGTGCAGAAAGTCACCTTAAACAGAGGACTAGGTGAAGCTGCATCAAATTCAAAAGCTTTAGAAGCTTCTCTAGCTGAAATGGCTACAATTTCTGGGCAAAAAGCCCTTGTCACAAGGGCTAAGAAAGCTATAGCTACTTTTAAAATAAGACAAGGAATGCCTATTGGTTGTGCAGTCACACTTAGAGGTGATCGCATGTACGCATTCTTGGAAAGGTTTATTAACTTGGCACTTCCAAGAATCAGAGATTTTCGTGGTGTCAGTCCAAAAAGCTTTGATGGCAGAGGAAATTACACCATTGGAGTCAAAGAGCAACTGATCTTCCCTGAGATTACTTTTGACAAAGTCGATGCCATTCGAGGCATGGATATCACAATCGTGACTAGTGCTTCCTCTGATGAACAAGGCAAGGCTCTTCTGAGTGAAATGGGAATGCCCTTCCGTAAAAAATGAGTTTGATTAGCTAAATACTATGGCCAACCACGATCCAATTTCAGACATGCTCACTCGCATCCGAAATGCAAGTGAGAAACGTCATGAAACAACCAAAGTCCCTGCTTCAAGAATGTCTCTTAGTATTGCTAAGGTTCTTCAGCGTGAGGGATTTATTGCAGAAATCAATGAAGAAGGAGAAGGCTTTCGAAAGCAGCTCATTCTTGGATTGAAATACACTGGTAAGCATCGCTCACCCATTATTCGTTCAATGCAGCGAGTAAGTAAACCAGGATTGAGGATTTATAAAAATACTCGAGGATTGCCAAAAGTTTTAGGAGGCCTTGGAGTTGCAATAATTTCCACCTCTAAGGGAGTCATGAGTGATCGTGATGCTCGCAAACAAGGCGTTGGAGGAGAAGTCCTCTGCTACGTCTGCTGATTGATTAGGTATTTATTATGTCTCGTACTGGCAAAAAACCAATCTCCCTTCCTGAAAAGGTAGATGTAAAACTTGATGGACTTTTTATCACTGTAAAAGGTCCCAAAGGGCAGTTACAACGAACTCTTCCAGATGGAGTATGCCTGACTAAAGATGAGAACTCCATTGTTGTTAAACCTGTTAATGAAAAGAGACAGTCCAGGGAAATGCATGGACTGTGTAGATCTCTTGTTGCAAATATGGTCGAGGGAGTTAGTAATGGTTTTACAAAAAAACTTGAGATTGTTGGTGTTGGTTCAAGAGCCCAAGTAAAAGGAAAAACTCTAGTTGTTAGTGCTGGTTATAGCCATCCAGTTGAAGTTGTTCCTCCAGAAGGTATAACTTTTAAAGTAGAAAATAATACTAATGTAATTGTAAGTGGACCTGACAAAGAATTAGTTGGTAATGAAGCGGCCAAAATAAGAGCAATCAGGCCTCCAGAACCTTATAAAGGTAAGGGAATCAAGTACGAAGGAGAACAGATAATTAGAAAAGCTGGTAAGTCTGGCAAAGCTTAATTTTGCTTATTTGTCTTTTAAAAAATTTTAGCCATGTCAAAGCTCTCTAGAAAACAACAAACCCAAAAACGACATAAGCGTTTGAGGAGAAACTTAAGCGGAACAGAAGCTCGACCAAGACTTGCTGTTTTTCGTTCCAATAACCACATCTATGCTCAAATAATAGATGATAATGCTCAAAACACTATATGTGCTGCATCTACCCTGGATAAAGACTTAAAAGCGTCTTTAAAAGTTAATGCTGGAAGTTGTGACGCCTCGACTGCTGTAGGAGAGCTTCTTGCAAAAAAAGCTTTATCAAAAGGCATCAAACAAGTTATCTTTGACAGAGGTGGGAACATCTATCATGGCAGGGTTAAAGCTCTAGCCGAAGCTGCCAGAGTGGCAGGCTTGAATTTTTAATCACTGCTTTAAGAATGACAGACTCTAAAAACCAGCCCACAAATAAAAAAACTTCTGGATCATCAGATGCTCCACCTGCTGCAGATGGTAGACAGGAAAATCGTCGCAATCGTGGCGAAAAACGCGGAGGAAGAAGAGATAGAAGAGGCCAAGAAAGAGACTCTGAGTGGCAAGAACGTGTTGTCCAAATCAGAAGGGTGTCTAAAACTGTCAAAGGTGGTAAGAAAATGAGTTTTAGAGCGATAGTTGTAGTAGGCAATGAAAAAGGACAAGTTGGCGTTGGGGTTGGAAAAGCTGGAGATGTTATTGGTGCTGTTCGGAAAGGGGTTGCTGACGGTAAGAAACACTTAGTTCGTGTTCCTTTAACCCGAAATAGTTCTATTCCAACTCTCTCTAATGGTAGAGATGGAGCAGCAAGTGTACTAATACGTCCTGCAGCGCCTGGAACAGGTGTAATTGCTGGAGGTTCAATTCGTACTGTTTTAGAGTTGGCTGGAATTAAAAATGTACTGGCTAAGAGATTGGGTAGTAAGACTCCTCTCAATAATGCCCGTGCTGCAATGGTTGCTTTAAGCCAGTTAAGAACTCATAAGGCCACAGCAAAAGAGCGTGGTATTTCACTTGAGCAGATTTATTCCTAAAAAATCATGACTATTAAATTAGAATCTCTTCAATCAAATAAAGGCTCTAGGCGTAAAAAAATGCGTAAAGGTCGTGGCATAGCTGCCGGTCAAGGGGCAAGTTGTGGCTTTGGGATGAGAGGGCAGAAATCTCGATCAGGTAGACCTACTCGCCCAGGCTTTGAGGGTGGTCAGATGCCGCTATATAGAAGAGTTCCAAAATTAAAGCATTTCCCAATAGTCAATCAGAAGAACTTTACTGTCCTCAATGTTTCTAGCTTGAACACATTGAAAGAGGGGACTGTTGTTAACCTTGATTTGTTGGTCAAGGAGGGGATTTTGACAAAACCAAAAAATCCTCTGAAAATTCTTGGTAATGGAAATTTAGAAGTGAAATTGACCATTCAAGCTGCTGCTTTCACAAGATCCGCTAAAAAGAAAATTGAAGAAGCCGGCGGTTCTTTTGAAGTATATAATTAAGTTCTTTTTTAAGAATTTGATTTCATACACAAGTCTTCTATAAATTATTCTCATTAAATGTTAATAAGTCGTGGTAGAAACCCAAGCGCAGGTGAAGTAATCACCCAGCTAATTAGAAATAAAGAACTAAGGGGAAGAGTATTTACAACCTTAGGCTTATTGTTAATAGTTAGATTAGGAATTTATATTCCTATGCCTGGAATTGATAGAGAGGCATTTAAAACTTTTATTGATCAGGGGGGACAATTGATCGGATTCCTTGATATCTTCACAGGTGGTGGAATCTCAACTCTCGGCATTTTTGCATTAGGTATCCTTCCATTTATTAATGCGTCAATCATTATTCAATTGCTGACTGCTTCTTTACCTCAATTGGAAGATTTACAGAAAAATGAAGGGGAGGCTGGGAGAAGAAAGATAGCTCAAATAACCAGATACGTCGCTTTGGGATGGGGATTGGTTCAAAGCACAGTGTTTGCTTTGATTCTTAGACAGTATGCAGTCGAAGGCCTTGGCGAGTCTGCATTTGTTATTCAAACATCCTTGGCATTAGTCACTGGATCAATGATAGTTATGTGGCTTAGTGAAATTATTACGGAAAAAGGAATAGGTCAGGGTGCTTCTTTAGTTATTTTCTTGAATATTGTTGCTACTTTGCCCAAGGCACTTAGTTCTACGATTGAAAAAGCTCAAACTGGGGATCGAGCGGATGTGCTGGGGATAATAATTCTTTTGATGGTTTTTTTTATTACTATTGTTGGGATCATTTTTGTTCAAGAAGGTGCTAGAAGAATTCCCATCGTCAGCGCAAAAAGCCAAATGGGTGGAACAGCCCTTATGCCAAGCAGGCAAAGCTATTTACCTCTTAAGTTGAATGCAGGTGGAGTTATGCCAATAATCTTTGCCTCAGCATTAATTTTTCTCCCCATAACAATCGCAAATTTCACTCAAAACCCTTTACTTATTAAAGCTGCTAGTTCACTTAATCCTGGTTCATCTAATCCTTGGCCATATGCCATTACTTTTTTTGCTTTGATTTTGGGTTTTGCTTATTTTTATGCTTCCTTGACAATTAACCCTGTAGATATTGCGTCTAATTTAAAAAAGGGCGGTGTTGCAATTCCAGGAGTCAGACCGGGAGGCTCTACTTCAAATTACCTTTCCGGTGTTCAAAACCGGCTCACTTTACTTGGGGGATTATTTCTTGGTTCAGTTGCTATAGTTCCTGCTGCTGTTGAAAGAGCAACTAATGTTCAAACTTTTCAAGGTCTTGGGGCTACTTCCTTATTGATTTTGGTGGGAGTCGCAATTGATACGTCTAAGCAGATCCAGACTTATGTCATTTCCCAAAGATATGAAGGATTAGTAAGTCAATAAAAAATTTACTATGTTTTTATTTCAATGAAAAAAAAATTATTATTCCTAGGCCCTCCTGGCGCTGGTAAAGGTACACAAGCAAATCTTTTTTGCAAGAAGTACGGATTAGATCATCTTTCCACTGGTGATTTACTTAGAGATGAAGTCTCGTCAGGGTCCGATTTGGGCATGCAAGCTGCGGAAGTTATGAATAAAGGAGAATTAGTTAGTGATGATTTAGTTCTCTCAATTGTTGAAGGAAGATTGGCAAAAACAAATACAGGGTGGTTACTTGATGGTTTCCCCAGAAACGTCAATCAAGCTAATGCTTTGAAAAGACTTTTAGAAAAAATCAATCAACCTTTGGAAGGCGTTATACTAATTAAAATAGACGACGATTATTTAATAAATAGGCTTTTAGAAAGAGGTAGACAGGATGATAATAAACAAGTCATCATCAATAGACTCAAAATTTACAGAGAAAAAACTTCTCCCCTTATTGATTTGTATGCGAAACAAGGAATTCTTGATGTGATAGAGGGTAATGCTGAAATAGATGTTGTGTTTTCATGTATTGAGAAAGCTTTAGGCGGATGATGTAGTAAAGTTATGGTTTGGAAATAGAAAGTCTCACCAAATGAAGGTTAGATCTTCAGTCAAAAAAATTAGTCCTGACGATCAAATCGTGAGGCGCAGAGGCCGAATCTATGTGATTAACAAGAAAAGGCCTCGAAACAAACAGCGTCAGGGTTGATTCCTGACTTACTTAAGAAGCCTAAATGATTAATTTTTTTTTCGTTTACTTCTTTAAACAAGGTCATCACTAATTTATGATGATTTTATTGTCCTCTTCGATTTATCCCTAAGTGGCACGGATCTCAGGCATCGATATACCTCGCGAAAAGCGAGTAGAAGTTGCCCTTACTTACATCTATGGTATCGGCTTAACTCGAGCTCAGACTATCCTTGACAAATCGGGTGTTAATCCTGATATACGCGTCAAGGATTTAGACGACAGTGATGTTCAGAAGCTCAGGGCCGTTACTGAGGAGTTCACACTTGAAGGAGATTTAAGACGCCAAGAAGGAATGGCTCTTAAACGTCTTCAAGATATAGGATGTGTTCGTGGCAGAAGACATAGAATGAGTCTTCCTGTTCGCGGACAACGCACAAGAACAAATGCTCGTACACGGAGAGGAGCGAGAAAAACGGTTGCAGGAAGGAAGAAATAATTTCTTAAGGCTCCTGCTACCACAATTAATTTACTAAATTTTTTTTAAATAAGGCACAGCCTAATGGCTACAACCTCAAAGAAATCCGGTTCTAAGAAGTCAAAGCGCAACGTTCCTAATGGTGTTGTGCACATTCAAAGTACCTTCAATAACACTATCGTTTCAATTACTGATACGTCTGGTGAAGTCATTTCCTGGTCATCAGCAGGAGCAAGTGGATTTAAAGGAGCTCGAAAAGGTACGCCTTTTGCTGCTCAAACCGCTGCTGAAATTGCGGCCCGAAGGGCATTAGAGCAAGGCATGCGACAAATAGAAGTTCTTGTAAGAGGACCAGGATCAGGTCGTGAAACCGCAATAAGGGCGTTGCAAGTAGCTGGTCTTGAAATTACTTTGATTAGAGATGTAACTCCTCTACCCCATAATGGTTGTAGGAGACCTAAGCGCAGACGCGTTTAAAATCTATTCACTTAAGTGAAATTTTCTTTTTTTCCACATCCCATTAGACCGTGTTGCCATACCAGATAGACAGGATCGACCATCAAGTTGCCAGTGATCGTTCCCAAACAGGTGTTTTCCTAATTGGACCTCTTGAGAGAGGTCAAGCAACAACTTTGGGTAATTCTTTACGCAGAGTCTTGATGGGCGGCCTCGAAGGCAGTGCAGTTACCGCTGTCAGGATTGCAGGAGTTAATCATGAATATGCAACAATCCCTGGTGTAAGAGAGGACGTTTTAGACATTCTTCTAAATTGCAAACAAATTTCAGTTGATAGCCGTAGTCAGGATCTTGAGATAGGAAGAATCGTTGTTACTGGCCCAGCTGAAGTGAAAGCAAAGGATATACAGTTCTCTTCTCAAGTTGAAGTTGTTGATGGTGAACGACCAATAGCAACAGTTCACGAGGGACACAACCTAGAATTAGAATTGCATGTTGAAAGAGGTGTTGGATATCGACCAGTTGACAGAAGAAATGAAGAGACAAGTGCGATTGATTTGCTTCAAATAGATGCGGTATTTATGCCAATAAATAGAGTTAATTTTACTATTGATGAAACCGCAGTAGCTGAGGGGGGATCTACAAGAGAGAGATTGAAAATGGAGTTGGTAACTGACGGATCCACCTCTCCAGACGATGCATTGGCGGAAGCTGCAAATCATTTAATCGAACTTTTTCAACCTCTTGCGACTGTTTCAATGGTTGAAGAGATTCCTGAAGAGCCTGAGCCTGCAGCAGAAGCACAAATCCCCCTTGAGGAGTTAAACTTATCTGTTAGAGCTTACAACTGCCTAAAACGTGCCCAAGTGAACTCTGTTTCCGATTTGATGGGTTTCAGTTATGAGGATTTGTTGGAAATTAAGAACTTCGGTTCTAAATCCGCTGATGAAGTTATTGAAGCTCTAGAGAGAATAGGAATTTCTATCCCGCAAAGTAGAACTTCTGCATGACTTTCAGTTTTATTACTACTATTTTTCACAGCTAATCCAATGCGTCATCAACGTCGAATTCCACAATTGAGTCGTCCTGCTGATCAAAGGAAGGCACTTTTAAGAGGATTAACCACTCAGCTTATTCGTGAAGGTAGAGTTACAACTACTAAAGCTCGAGCAAAAGCTTTGAGAGATGAAACAGAGAGAATGATTACTTTAGCTAAAGATGGCAGCCTTTCTTCACGAAGAAGAGCTATTGGATACGTATATGACAAGCAATTGGTTCATGCGCTTTTTGAAAAGGCACAAGAGCGATATGGAGATCGTCAAGGAGGTTATACTCGGATAGTTAGGACTACTCCAAGACGTGGTGATAACTCGGAAATGGCAATTGTTGAGCTTGTATAAGGTATTAATTCTCCTAACCTTAAATCAATATTGTTTACTTTTTAGCTCAATTTGACGAGAAGAATTGCTCTTGTTATTCAATATGATGGATCAAGTTTTAGAGGTTGGCAGAATCAAAAAGATACCAAAACTGTCCAAGGAACTTTAGAAGAAAAAATAACAGACCTTGATCCAAAAAGACCAATCAAGGTAATAGCAGCAGGGAGAACTGATTCAGGAGTTCATGCTTCTGGACAAGTTGTTCATTTTGATTGTTCTGGCCCAATTCCTATTCATAAATGGGCATCAGCTTTGAATGGCAGACTCCCCCCATCAATTAAAGTCCTTGAAGCAGTGAGTGTTCCCAGTGAGTGGCATGCATGCTACTCAGCAAAATATAGAAGGTATAGATATTCAATTTTTAATGGCTCCTCTCCCAATCTTTTTCTTCAAAATATAAGTTGGCATAAATATAGACTTAGTCTGGATGTCAATTTAATGAGAACTGCGCTGAATGACTTATTAGGTTTACATGATTTTGCAGCTTTTCAAAAAGCAGGTAGTAATAGGAGTAATTCAATGACCACTGTGCAGGATGTTTCTATTCTCCGTCATGGAGATATAGTCACAGTTGAAATTCAGGCTAGTGGATTTTTGTATGGGATGGTAAGGCTTTTGATGGGTCAATTAGTCGCCGTTGGAGAAAAACGACTTTCTCTTGAAAAGTTTAAATATAGATGGAGACAGGGTTTGCGCTCTGAGGTTAAAGAGGCTGCTCCGCCGCATGGTCTTTGTTTGATAAGAGTTGGGTATGAGAAGGAAATCTTTTCAAAAGAAAAAAGTTTTGACACTTTTCCAAGTTTTTCTCTTCCAATATTTGAGAGTGCAAAAAATACAAAAAATAAAAAAGATCTATAAATTAAAAATTGGCGGGTTTTTTCACAAATCAGTAATTTAAATTTAATGCGAACAAAAAGGTCTGTTTTAAGCCATTAAAGTGTAGAATTAATTTTCTGAAGAATCAGATCAATTTTTTGACTTGATAACTTCCATAAACAGCATTATCAGAACGATAATGCTTACTCAGTGTTAAAGGTGTTCAGGAAAAATGAACAAGACATCAGTTCCATCGCCGGATTCAATAGATCGCCAGTGGTTTCTGGTGGATGCAGAGAATCAGACTCTAGGTCGACTAGCAACTGAAGTAGCTAGTGTTCTTAGGGGAAAAACAAAGCCAAATTTCACTCCTCACCTAGATACGGGTGATTTTGTGATTGTTGTTAATGCAGAAAAGATAAGAGTGACCGGCAAAAAATTTGATCAAAAACTTTATCGCAGACATTCTGGACGACCTGGAGGAATGAAAGTTGAAACCTTTAAGGCACTTCAATCCAGAATTCCAGAGAGAATAGTTGAAAAAGCAATTAAAGGAATGTTGCCTCATACAAGGCTAGGAAGGCAATTATTTACTAAACTCAAAGTCTACCAAGGCTCTGATCACCCTCATTCAGCTCAACAACCCAAAATTCTCAATCTAAATTCTGAATCTCTTTCGAAATGACTAGTTCCACAAACAAAGTAGTTTACTGGGGGACTGGTAGACGTAAGACATCCGTCGCAAGAGTCAGGTTAATTCCTGGAAAAGGACAAATAATTATTAACGGTCGTCCTGGTGACCATTATTTGAATTTTAACCCTGCCTATGTATCTGCTGTTAAAGCTCCTCTACAGACTTTAGGCCTGAGTGATTCATATGATGTTTTAGCTAATGTTTATGGAGGAGGCTTGACTGGCCAGTCTGACGCTATAAAGCAAGGAGCTGCTAGGGCTCTATGTGATTTGTCACTTGATAATCGTAAGCCTCTTAAAGTTGAGGGACATCTCAGTAGAGACCCTAGAGCTAAAGAAAGACGTAAATATGGTCTCAAAAAAGCTCGTAAAGCCCCACAATTCTCAAAGAGATAACAACACTAATCTTCATTATCTGAAATCTTTTACTTTTTTATCATGCCTAAACCAGATATACATCCAACTTGGTATCCAGAAGCAAAAGTTATTTGTAATGGAGAAGTTGTTATGACAACGGGCTCTACTCAGCCTGAAATTCAGGTTGATGTTTGGAGTGGGAATCATCCTTTCTTCACAGGGACCCAGAAGATTTTAGATACAGAAGGAAGAGTGGATAGATTCATGAGAAAATATGGTATGGCTTCATCGGATTCCAGTGAAGAAAAAGGTGAATCTTCAAAAGAAAAAAAAGAAAGTTGATATTCGTTGAGCTAAAGATTTAGGGAATACAAAGAATGGATTCTTCAACCCTAATAAAACGATTAGAAACGGCTAAAAGTAGTTTTCAAAACTTGGAGTTGCAATTAGCAGATCCAGATGTTGCAAAAGATCCAAAACAACTTGAGAAAATTGCTAGAGAACGATCACGTTTAGAACCACTTGTTAATGATTATGCCAAACTTCAAAGTATCGAGAGGGAGTGTTTAGAAGCTAAAGGTTTAGTCAAGGAAAGTAGAGATGATAAAGAGATGGAACTTTTAGCTAGAGAAGAACTTGAAAATCTCGAACTTTCAAAGAAAGATTTAATTCAAAAATTAACGTTAGCTCTTTTGCCCAAAGATCCAAGAGATGAAAAAAGTGTGATGCTTGAAATAAGAGCTGGAGCAGGGGGGAATGAAGCTTGTTTATGGGCTGGTGACTTAGCAAGAATGTATGAGAGATATGGTCAAAAACTAGGGTGGAATGTAAAACCTATAAGTGCAACAGAAGCTGATATGGGTGGATTTCGCGAGATGATTATCTCAGTGAAAGGAGAATCTGTTTATAGTCAACTAAAATTTGAAGCAGGAGTTCATAGAGTCCAAAGAGTTCCTTCAACTGAATCTCAAGGACGAGTACATACTTCTACCGCAACTGTTGCTGTAATGCCTGAGGCTGATCCAGTTGAGGTAAAAATAGAATCCACTGACTTGGAAATCAGTACAGCTAGGTCTGGTGGTGCTGGTGGGCAAAATGTTAATAAAGTAGAAACAGCTATAGATTTGTTCCACAAACCTTCAGGTATAAGAGTTTTTTGTACACAGGAACGTTCTCAATTACAAAATAGAGAAAGAGCAATGGAAATTTTAAGAGCTAAATTATTAGAATTAGAGATTGCAGAAGCTAATGCAAAAGAGAGATCTGCTCGGCTATCTCAGGTTGGAACGGGTGATAGAAGTGAAAAAATACGAACCTACAACTATAAAGACAATCGAACAACTGATCATAGATTAGGCATTAACTTTCCTCTTGAACAAGTGTTAGGAGGTCAATTAGAAGATGTCATTGGAGCATGTATTGCTGAAGAACAAAAAAGGAAAATGGAAGAACTGAGTAACCAATTAGAAGATTAAAATAAAAGAAATTAATTTACCCATCCAATTACATATTTACTCCATTCTTTATGAAGACCAGAATGAATTTGCTTTGTGGTTTCTAAACTCATGTTATTTAAGGGTTTATAAGGTTTTGTTTTTAAAGGCATCTTTGCCTCTTCTGGAGTTCTATTCCCTTTAATTACGTTACATTGAAGACATGCAGTAATTACATTTTCCCAAGTGTCAGTTCCTCCTCTACTCCTGGGGAGAACATGATCAATTGAAAGTTTTTTATTTTTCTGGCCACAATATTGACAACAGTTATGATCCCTCTGAAATATATTTTTCCTGGAAAGAGGAATATCACGGAATGGAACCTTTATAAATTGTCTTAATCTTATTACTGTAGGGGCTTTGACATCTTGCCTAATATTGTGTGCAGAATCTTCTTCAAGACTTTCAGCTTTGCCTTTAAGCATTAAAACAGTCGCGCGACGCCATGAAGTGATGTTCAATGGCTCATAGGACGCATTCAAAACAAGAACTTGAGCCATGCAAGCAAGCTATTTAAGCGGCATGCTAGTGGTATTGCAGGCTTGTTGCATTTTCCCTTTTTACAATTGATTGCAGGCGGAGTATGTTAAACATCAAAAAAGATCAAAGATCTTGCACCTTTGATGGGACAACGGAAAATTTAATGAACCCAGATCCATGTAGTCGTGCATGGGTTGAGGTTGATTCGAAAGCTATTGAAAATAATTCAAGAGTACTGAAAAAGTTTATAGGCCAAGATTGTTCATTAATGGCTGTTGTAAAAGCGGATGGTTATGGACATGGTGCTGAGACTGTTGCAAACGCTGCTTTAATAGGAGGTGCTAAGAGTCTTGGAGTGGCAACTTTAGAAGAGGGTATTGAGTTAAGAAAAGCTGGTTTGACTTGTGAGATATTAATTCTTGGTAACTTAATCAATTCAGAAGAACTTTATTCTTCATATGCTTGGGATCTAGTACCAACTATTAGTGGTATTCGTGAGGCAATAATTTGCAATAACATCGCTGAAAATAATCATCAAAAATTTATTATTCATTTAAAAGTTGATACAGGAATGACAAGACTTGGATGTAATCCTAACGAAGTAAAAGAGTTGATTTCTAAAATAGATTATTTGGAAAACGTTCATTTAAAAGGCATATATAGTCATTTGGCAATTGCCGAATCAAATGAAGAAAAAAATACTATTAATGATTTTACTCAAATTCAGCTACAAAGATTTGAAAAGACTTTGACTGATTTGGGTTCGAGGAGTGCATCTATGTGCAAGCATTTGGCAAATTCGGCAGGGACTCTCTCGGATAGTCGTCTTCATTTTGATATGGTTCGAGTTGGTCTTAGCTTGTATGGTTATTTCCCTGTTAATGATATTGAGTTTGATTTGAAGCTTCAGCCCGCTTTGAAATTGAAGGCCAGAGTGACTTTGGTTAGGGATGTTGAACAAGGAATTGGAGTTGGTTATGGTCATTTATTTAAAACTAAAAGAAAAAGTAAGCTTGCGGTTGTAGCTATTGGTTATGCCGATGGTGTTAGTCGAGCTCTTTCAGGAAAAATATCAGCCTCAGTAGATGGGGTTTTATTACGTCAAGTTGGTGCAATTGCTATGGACCAAATGGTTTTTGATGTAACGGATAAACCTGATATCAAAATAGGTCAGGTTTTTACTCTTCTTGGCAACGATGGAAAGGTTGTTATTTCCCCTCAGAATTGGTGCGATTTTTCTGGATCAATACCATGGGAAGTCCTTTGCAGTTTCAGAAATAGACTTCCAAGAGTTGTCACTTAAAATTTGTAGAGGAGAACAATCTGATTGTTTTGAGCTTTGACTTGTTAGGCTATAACCAATGGAGAGGTGGCTGAGTGGTTGAAAGCGGCTCCCTGCTAAGGAGTTACAGGAGGTAACTTCTGTCGAGGGTTCGAATCCCTCCCTCTCCGTTCTTATTTGGTTCGGGCGAGTTTATATCAGTTCAGAAAAGAGTTAAAACGCAGTTACACTAAAGGATCTGAAGATCAAAGAGTTCATAGCGTTCCGTAAGTGTGCCATAGATTCCGTTCCCTGTGTAGGGGAAAATGTAGGGGAAAGGAAGATCGCTGAAGGGATGCGAGATCTCAGGTATGTTGGTCTGTTTCGGGTGCTGTGTAGGGGATAGTTTTTTGAAGATATGGGGTTCTCTATTCTCCTCCCTCTCCGTTCTCATTTGATCTTCTTGTTTTTAGCATCATTATTTATTCGCTTTTATAAACCCAGAATTGATTAATTGCTCTACAAATATTTTTTTATCTTCTGAGAAATATCTGTATCTTTAAAATATTTAGAATTGATGATTATCATAATCCATAAAAATTAACACCAACCATTACTCTATCTTTAGTTCCACTGTATGAAACTGAATGGAGTTGTTTAGCATCAATAATTACGATCATACCATTTACTGGCAATATATTTTTATCTGGATTATATAATTTAAGTATACCTGGATCTTGACCAGATTGATCTCCTATTTCTAGATAATAGACCAAGGAATATTTGTGTAATTTTAGTCCAAAATTCTCATCTTGTGGTCCAATGTGATTATGGGGTATTGCTCCTGAACCTGAAGTAAAAATATTAAAAAATGAATCTTCAAAAATAATTTCTTTTTTTTTCAGTGCTTTTTTAGATATTTCTTTTAAATCCGTTTCTAACTTTTTTATAATTGGAGATTTATCATCAAATAATTTAAAATCTGAGCATAATCCTTTTCCATATCTAGCATCTTTAGCAAACTCTCTTTTAACAAACTCTATCTTTATATTATTTAGCCTATATAAATAATCTATAAGTTCACTTTCTACTATTCGGTTTAATATTATTCTATCAGATCTTTTTGAAGATCCTAATTGATCTGACTTAGATTGATCCGTTGATTGTTTCTTGGCATAATTAATTCTACTTTTGGCGGCAGATAAAAAAGAATCTCTAGGCTTACTTCCAGTGAATGAATACACTTTACTAAGATTTATTTTGGCTGCGTCGAATGATCTGTTCTCAAACAGACAACTCGAATAATTAAAGTATGAGAGTCTACTAGGTTTAATTTCAATTGCTTTGCGAGTAGATAATTCTGCTTCTTGTAATTTGCCAAGATCTTTCAATAAGACTCCCAAGTTGGAATACGCCTCTGCGTAATCAGATTTGATTTCAATTGCTTTGCGATATGACAATTCTGCTTCTTGTAATTTGCCAAGATCATTCAATATAAGTCCTAGATTGTAATGCGCCTCTGCGTAATCAGGTTTGATTTCAATTGCTTTGCGATATGACAATTCTGCTTCTTTTAAATTGCCAAGTTCGCCAAATAAACTTCCTAAAGCCGAATGAGCCTGAAAGAAATCAGGTTTAAGTTCAATAGCTTTGCGAAGAGGTTGTTCTGCTTCTGTTAGTTTCTTTTGATCAAGTAGGATTGTTCCCAGAAGGAAATGAGAGTTAAAGATATTTGGATTGAGTTCTATTGATTTGCGTATAGATACTTCTGCTTCTTGTAGTTGTCCAAGGTCTTTTAAAACTGCTCCAAGGTTTAGATGAGCCTGAAAGAAATCAGGTTTAAGTTCAATGGTTTTGCGAAGAGATTGTTCTGCTTCTTTTAATCTCTTTTGTCCAAGGAGGATTGTTCCGAGAAGGAAATGAGAGTTAAAGATATTTGGATTGAGTTCTATTGATTTGCGTATAGATACTTCTGCTTCTTGTAGTTGTCCAAGGTCTTTTAAAACTGCCCCAAGGTTTAGATGAGCCAGAAAGAAATCAGGTTTAAGTTCAATGGTTTTGCGAAGAGGTTGTTCTGCTTCTTTTAATCTCTTTTGCCCAAGGAGGATTGTTCCGAGAAGGAAATGAGAGTTAAAGATATTTGGATTGAGTTCTATTGATTTGCGTATAGATACTTCTGCTTCTTGTAGTTGTCCAAGGTCTTTTAAAACTGCTCCAAGATTGAGATGAGCTTGAAAGAAATCAGGTTTAAGTTCAATAGCTTTGCGAAGAGGTTGTTCAGCTTCTTGAAGTTTCTTTTGACCCATAAGTATCGACCCTAGAAGGAAGTAAGAATTGAAGAGATTTGGATTGAGTTCTATTGATTTGCGGCAAGCAATTTCAGCCTCTTGTGTCTTTCCGAGTTGAACATAACCATTAGCAAGGTTTACCCAAGCAGGAGCCAATTGAGGGTCAGATACAGTCGCTTTGATTAATAAAGATAATCCTTCTTCTTTATTTCCATTTTTTATTTCAATGATTCCAAGATTGGTTAAAGCTGGAGCGTAATTACTATTAACTTCTATGGCTTTTTTATAATAGCTCTTAGCGGTATTAACATCACCAACAGCTTGATATGTATTACCTAGATCTTTAATTACTTCATAATCATCAGGCTTAATATTAAGAGCTTTATTAAAATATAAACGGGCATCATCTATCTTTCTTATTGCTAAAAAAGATTTTGCGATTAATTTTGTAGCTTTTAATGAATTGATATCCGTAATTAATATTTGATTACAAGTATCAATTGTTTTTTGATATTTATTTTGTTGAAAGAGCGTTTGAGCTGTTTCTATATTCGCTTCCAAGACTTAAATCCTAATATGCGGTTAATATATCAGGCTTTTATTTAAGTTCGCAGTGCTTGTTTGATCAAAAGAACTATTTTCCCAATCAAGTAATTGATTGAAGTCATCCAGTTTGCTTATGTCTTTTAATAAATAATCAAATGTTTTGCGAAAACTCTTCTATTGGAACTCTCTCTAATACTTCGGGCAACCGAAGTAATCTGTTTTCAGTTTTCATAGAATTAATTTTCTAAATAATGATCTACATTTTTGATCTTTAACTTTTAACAGGTATATCTTCGTTTTAGATGAATACATTATAGCACAAACTTCCAGGAATAGCAAGGAGTTTGCTTCTTTTTCTCTTTGATTAGAGAATTGTTCTTAATTAACATTTTAAGTCCGTGTAGGTATTTGTGTAGGGAAATATTGGTTATTTCTGCTTTACTCTTCCGTTCCCTTCCGCTGCCGTTCTTTCTGGTTCTACGCTAACGGACTCCCTCTCCGTTCTCATTAAGGTCTGGCGAGTTTATATCAGTTCAGAAAAGAGTTAAAACGCAGTTACAGTAAAGGATTTGAAGATCAAAGAGTTCATAGCGTTCCGTAAGTGTGCCATAGAAACCGTGCCTTGTGTAGGGGTATTTGTAGGGGGAAAGGAAATCTCTGTTGGGAGGCGAGATCTCAGTTATTTCGGTTTATTTGGGGTGCTGCGTAGGGGGAATATTTTGAAGGGTTGAACTCCCCCCGATTCTCTTACCTCTCCGTTCTTGATTTGGTTCAGGATGCTTCATAAGGACTCAAATTCTTGTCAGTGACTAGATATAACGAAAGTGATTGATTCAGTAGTGTCCATACTGTTGCATGCAGATCAGTTTTTTGTTGGGTGGAATGTTGGGCGTGAAACAATCTTGTGTTGGGTGATATCAGTGGTTGATTAAGCAGCATCAACACAAGCACCGAATTGATGTTCTACTAATTCCCAATCATTAGAGAGCAGTTCGTTCCAAGTCTCATGAGCACTCTTATAATCCAATCGTCTTGTGTTCTTTAGTCTTGTTGGAATGCCTTCCTCTGTGCAGTACCAAAGTTGAGTGAAGACAGTCGGTGCAATCATGACCGATTTGGGATCACGAATAAAGAACAGACAAAAATCTCTAGTCGGTGCAACTAACCATCCTGTTGGTGTTGGCAATGCTTCTCTGATTGGTTGGTTCATTTTCTATTTCAAGAGACAAAAAACCACCTGCTCACTGGTGGTTCCCTTGTTGCTTGTGAAGGGATTAAGCTAGTACAAATATACTGCTTTTGTCTAGATGGTTAACCAATAAATTTTCCATTAAAGAAGGGGGGCAAGATTTTGGTTGCCCCCTTTAAGTTCAGCACTTGTGTATCCGTGTGAACAATCCATTTTCTTTACTAACCACTTCCCTGACCTACGGGAAGACAAGTGCTAGAACTCCAACCCATTTCTAATCAAACAAAATCATTGGAACATGAGAGAAAACACCTGTTTCTATTTTTGTAATTGGTTCATCAGACCAAAGTGAGTTAAAACAAAGTTAGTCAGCATGAACTGATGATGGATAGTAAAGAATATGATTGGATTTTTGTTTATAAGATTCGTGATTCAGGTGATGTGATTTATAAAGTCACGATTCCATCAGAACGAAAAGAAGATGCAGTTGAAATATTTAAGAGAGAACATCCAGATGGATTGATCTGTAGTGGTATCAGGAGAGGTGATTTTAAATTGATACCATTCAAGGAACTGTCTTCACGTGATCCTTGGGAAGAGATTGCTTCGTAAGTGATATTCAAATCAAATCAAAGCAAATCCTTTACCAAAGAAGAAGCAATAGATCTAATGGTGTCATTGAGTGCAACTGACGCAAATTCAGAAAAGAAATGGAGAGGTTTCTACAACTCTTTATCACAGAAAGAACTTCAGGATGAATGGGATGAGTATTGGAAACCTTGATTTTTGCATTAAGAAAGGGACCCTGCTGCTTCAGCGACCTTGAATCCCTCTGTTCATCTTGAAAGTATATTTTAGACAGTAATTGTGCTCCTTAAATAACATTTTAAATGTGTTGGGTGGAATAACCCCAAAATCTCATCCATACGAACATCAAGCTCATTTCTTTGCTCTCTCGCAAACACTCCTCATCTTGGTAGGCGGTTTTATTCTTCTCATACGGCATTAGAAAATAACCTCCCAAATGATCTGCTTTCTTGCTCCAATGCTCTGTGCTTGTAAGCAAGAAGTTTTGGATATGCTTTAAGAATCTCAGCGACCGTATCCGCTTTGGATAGGTTGAATTGTTCTGAATACTCCTCAATTAATTGAGGAGTATTCATTTCTGCGTGAAACATTTATGTAAATGCCTTGTGTTCTCATTTGATTTTTCTCGTCTTTAGCCTAATTATTTATTCGCTTTTAGAAACTCAGAATTGATATATTCCTATGAAGGTATTGGGATGTTTCTAATCAAATCTTACTTAATTTTGTAAGTTAATTTTTTCTTATCTTTTTGGGAAAAGTTCTTATAGATAGATTTAATTAATTATTGAAGTAAGAATAAAATAAAAAGTATACACCTATCAAATTATTTCAATAATTCTATAAATTTATTCTCTAAATCTTTTGTAAATGTTTCTGTATTGAAAAGGGGCGATGTCTTTCTTACTTTGACCAATTTAGATTTCAACTTTATAAGTTCATCCGGATTTTTAGCTATATATAAAGCCTTCTCTTCATATTCTTCTTCAGTGTAAGTAATTAATTCAGGCATTCCCAAAGAAGTGAGTATGCTGGCAGAGACTCTTGCCGCAAAACTTTCTCCTATTTTTGTTAGGACTGGTAATCCAGCCCATAAAGCATCAGAGGTGGTTGTATGACCATTATAATTAAAAGTATCGAGTCCTAAATCTCCAAGAGAATGTCTTGCTAGATGTTTTTTTAATGGCAATTTATGAGCAAAAATTATTCTTTTTGGATCAATATTTCTTTTTTCTGCTTCATAAGTCAAGTTGTTTTCTGAATATTGATTTGATTTGTATAACCAAAGCACACTTCCTTTGATTTTCTTAAGTAATCTTATCCAAATATCAAATTCTTTAGGAGTGATTTTGTTGTTAGCACAAAAGCAAGTAAATACAAATCCTTTCTCAGGAAGATTGAATTCATTACGAGAAATAGGTTCTTTACATATTTCTCTTGTATTGTCATTACATTGATAACAACTTGGCATCCGTATTATTTTTTCAGTATAAAATTTCTCATATCCCTTTGGAATTATAATATTATCAGCGATAAGATAGTCAATATTATCATTTCCAAGAGTTCCTGGGTAAGCTAGATAATGAATTTGTATTTGAGCTACTCGATAAGAAAATATATTCATTCTATGTCCCTTAACATATCCCATCCTATCTATAGCTATATCTAATTGATCTCTTCTAGCTAATTCAACTACTTCAATATCATTTAATTCTTTTATATCTCTGAAAACACATCCAGATTCTCGAGCTATTTTAGTATAGTTATCTTCTTCCCTAACAAATGAATATAAATATATTTGGAATTTAGATTTATTATGTAACTTAAACATAGAACCCATTAGAAACATCATTGGGTGAGCTCTAAAGTCAGCAGAGAAATAACCAATATGAATTTTTTTATTCTTAAAACTAGCTAAAGGCTTTGATTTCCTAAAATAGTTTTCTTTATAATATTTCTCAGATATTTTCAATTGTTTGAATGGTATATCTTCGATATAAAATAAGCCCATTGGGTTTACAGATGATCCTTCAATCCCAAGTTTATCCAGCCAAATAGATTGAGTTTCTTGATCACTCCAGTCGCAAATAAGCCCTTTTATTTCAATAAGATTAGATTTAGCAGCTGATAATTCATTATTTAACTTTATAGCTTCCTTATAGTTATTTATAGCATCATAGACTTTGCCAAAATCTCTCAAAATGTTACCCAAATTGTAATATGCCTCTGCGAAATCAGGTTTAATTTCAATTGCTTTACGAGTAGATAACTCTGCTTCTTTTAATTTGCCAAGATCATTCAATATGATTCCCAGATTAGAATGCGCCTCTGCGTAATCAGGATTGATTTCAACTGCTTTGCGAGTAGATATTTCAGCTGCTTGTAATTGACCGAGATCTTTTAAAAGTGCCCCAAGGTTTAAATGAGCCTGAAAGAAATCAGGATTGAGTTCAATAGTTTTGCGAAGAGGTTGTTCTG
>QCJZ01000011.1 GCA_003215695.1 Prochlorococcus sp. AG-409-J03
AAACTGCTTAAATCAGAAGGAAAGAATGTTTTAGTATTAGAAAATGATTCAAATGAAAGATTAATAGATATATCTAATAAATTAAAATCAGAAGGAATCAAAGTGATTTTACTTGATGAATCACTCAATATTAAAAGTTTCACCCCATGGATAGAAAAAATTAGCTCTATTATTGTGAGCCCAGGGATAGACTGGGAGCATATAGCTCTAAAAGAATTAAGAAGTAAAAATATCAATATTCAGGGAGAATTAGAATTAGCCTGGGAAAGAATAAATCATATTCCTTCTATTGGAATAACTGGAACTAATGGGAAAACAACTGTCACAAGCATGCTTAATCATGTTCTTAGATTAAATGATTTAAATACTGACATGGGAGGAAATATTGGCAAAGCATTATCTAAAATTGTTTTAGATAATCAAAGCAATCATTCTCAAAAGCTAGACTGGCTCGTTTTAGAATTAAGTAGTTATCAAATTGAAGGCTCACAAAAGGTAGCACCAACTATAGGTATATGGACAACATTTACACCTGATCATTTAGAAAGACATAATGATATAGAAACTTATTTCAATATCAAGCGGAGTTTACTTGAGAAATCATCTATTCGCATTTACAACTCAGATGATAAATATTTATCAAGCAAAAGAGAAGAGTTGCCTAAAGGTATATGGGTTGGAATACATAAACAATCCTTTTATTCTCATAATCCAAAATTCTGGGTTGATGAAAAAGGTTATGTTTTTGAAGAGACGCAACAACTATTTCACAGTTCTAAACTTAAGATACCTGGCAAACATAATTTGCAAAATCTCTTGCTAGTAATAGCAGCAGCAAGAGAAATAGGTATTAATTATTCATCGATAGAAAAATCTATAAGTTCATTTAAATCAATCCCCCATAGATTGGAGTATTTAGGTAAGTCAAATAATATAAGTTTTTACAATGACAGCAAAGCCACTAATTTCGACTCATCAATAACTGGTTTAAAATCGATTCCTTTTCCAATAATTTTACTTGCTGGTGGTTTACAAAAGAAAGGAGATTATTTCCCTTGGGTGACACAAGTAAAGCAATCAACTAATGGGGTGGTTTTATTTGGACTGAGTGCAGAGAACTTAAAGGAGTTATTATTAATCTCTTCTTATGAAGGAGAAATTATTGTCAAACATAATCTAGAAGATGCAACAAAAGCATCTATTAATATGGCAAGAGAAACAAGTTCAAAAAGTATACTATTATCTCCAGCATGCGCAAGTTTTGATCAATACCAAAATTTCGAGGAAAGAGGAAATCATTTCAAAAAAATAATCAAAAAGTATACATCTTTGAAATAATTCTCTTTATTCAAAACAAATTCAAAGTGGTCGGAGATCCACCCTTTCCCAAATCAGAGAACCTAATTATATTTAAGTAGATATTGATAAATAGATATGAACAACAATCAATTTATAAAAAATTCTATCAGCCATAAGGAATTAAGTGACTTTTTGATCAAAGCCAAAAAAGACATATCCTCAAATGATTCTCTTGAAAAAAAGAAATTCAAGGAAACCCAAGATTTCAATAATCTAGTTAAAGATTGGACAGAAACAAGTCAGAAAATATTACTTATGATGAACAATAAAGAGAAAGTTTTTATCGACAATAGCAACCCCAAATCTCTTATTGCGTTTGGAGCAATGGGAGCACATATCAATATGGCTTTATTAGCGCTTAAAGCGACTGAAACAGACCAATGAGAATTTAATATTAGTAGAGTTTATTACATAAGAAATTAAAAAACTTACACAAGTTTCAAAAAAAAATACAATTAGATCTGAAATCCTTTTTTCATAAGTGTTAAACGCTTAATTACTTTGCCAGACCTTAACCAAAACCCTCTTGATCTCATTCCAGAGTCAACTGCCGAATCAATGCAATTAATATCAGGCAAAACCAAAGGGTTGTCAGATGATTTAATTTTTTGTCACCTTTACGGCGTTGTAGGTGATTGGTACTTATCAGAAATATCAGAAGATAGAGAAATGGCATTTGGATTTCAAATTATAAATTCCGAACCTGCCTGGGAAATGGACAATTGGCTAACAAATTCGAGGAGCTGGGAGAGAATCCCAATCAAACGCTTACAAGAACTTGTAAATGAAAAATTTATAAAAGAGAAAGATATTCGTTTTTTAATTACAAGAGATTTATTTTGGGAACCTATAAAGTTTTCAGCAATTAATATTAATAAAAATACTCTTTTCTATCCAGGTTCAACGGATAGAAACCTATCCTGAATATAAGAAGGACTGACTGTTCTCTCCTACTGAAATGGTTTCAAATTAAAATGAACAAAATAGATCCAAAAAGTGACCCTATTTATTTACTAACAAAAGCTGTTGAGGAAAGAGATCCAGAAGCTGCAAAAAAAATTAAAGATCGACTTAATAAGTCTGAAGACCCATCAGAAATGAGATATTTAGAGGGATTACTAATACTACTAGGCGAACTACCTGGAGAATTAGAAGACCCGCCTGACTGTGAAGATGATCCTGATGAATATTGGCAAGAAAATGATTACTTTGAGGTCTAAATCAAAGTGATAGCAACTCCAATAAAAGATAAAAAAGAATAAATAATTGTTAACTTATTTATTTTATCTCCCTCTCTGTTCGATAAAAAAAGAGCAAAGACAGGAGAAAGGCTGAGCAACGTCCAACCAATTCCAATAGGTAAAAATTTAAACACTGTCTGTTGAAAAAATACTCCACAATTAGTACCAAGAAAAGTTGACAAAGCTAACTTCGAGTGATTTTTCTTAGTTAGTGATCTATTATAAAAAAGATAATAAAAATCTTTTTTATAAATTAAAAATAAAAATATTGATGCTGATAAAAGACGGATTTCAGTTGTTTCTAAAGGGTTTAAAGAAGAGTTAATAAAAATTATCCTTGACAATAAAGCTGCCAAAACAGCACACACTACAGATCCCAATGCGCAGAGAACTCCAAGGATTTCTATCTCACGAGATTGCTCTTCTTGAAATGTATTTTGACGTACAATCATCAATAAGGAAAAAGAGACAACAAAGGATCCTATCCAAACTTGTTCAGGATATATCTCATTGATACTATATGTTCCCAAAGTAGTAGCAATTATTGGCGTTAATGCTTCAAATGAGAGTGTTTTTCTAGTTCCTATTATTTTTAAAGAATTTATGTATAAATTATCCCCTATAGCAATACCGACTATTCCACTTATCATTAAAATAAATATAGAACTTATATTAGACAACCAACTTACCGTTAATAGAACTGGTAAGAAAATGACTGAGGCGAGAAGATTCTTATAAATATTTATATGCCTGGGTAACAAGTTTTCAGATTCCTTACGCCAAATAGAACATGCATATGTCCAAGAAAATACTGCTGAAATTGCCGCAAAAAAACCAATGATATTTATCATATTTTGACAATTAATTTTTTAAAATATTTTTTATACTCATAAAAAATCTAGTGATCATATAACTCTTTTAATTTATTTTTTAGTAAATTAACTATTTTTTTTTTACATTCTTGCTTGTTTTTTTAGTATTTAAATTAAGTTTGTCATCAGACCAAATCTCTAATACATCAGGAAAGTGCTTTTCCATGCATAAATCACAAATCCCATGACTAAAACGAATATCTGTAATAGAAGATAGGTATTTTTCTAAATGCTGCCACTCACCCTCAGAATTCCTCACCTCTTTGCAATAAGAGCACGTCGTCAAGATCCCCTCTGTGTTGTGCATGAGGGTAAGAGCATCAAGAAGGCGAATAGATCTTTTGCGAAGTTCCAATAAAGTTACAACCTGTCTGGATAATGCCTCCATAATTTGATGCTGTTGACGCGAAAGATGTCCAGGCTTTCTATCAATCACGCACAGAGTACCTATTCGCTGATCATTTGGGGTTTGCAATGGGAAACCGGCATATAAACGAATTTTTGGTTCCTCAATAACCAAAGGATTTGATTTAAATCGCTCATCCAATAAAGCATCCTCAATAATTAACGGTTCGGGGCTAGCAATTGCATGAGCACAAAAAGAAACGTCCCTAGATGTCTCTTTGGTCTCAAACCCAAACATTGATTTGAACCATTGAGAATCTGTGTCAACTAAACTCATTAATGAGATAGGAGTTCCACAAGTTAAAGAAGCAATTTTCGTTATATCGTCATAGCATTGCTCAGGTTGAGTACCTAAAATCCTATACTCAGCAAGCGCTTTTAATCGATCTTCTTCGTTACCGATTTGTGGGGAACCAAAACCCAAGATAATTAGATATTAGTTGATTTAATAATAAATAATTTAGAGATATTCGCATCAACCTCTTCTTATTAATAAATAATTACTTTTTTAAGTTTGTTTAGAATTTCACAAATAGACATATCAAAACTCATTTTGAAACATCAATATGCAAATAATGTTAATCAATTTATGCGATATAGTTTTTCCCCTTTATTTTTTCTTTAAAAAAAATACAACACAAATTATAAAAAATTTTTCCAATTTAAAAGCTCTTGGTAGTTCTAATTTTAAAACTACTTTTAGTTATCAAAGTATCATCAGAAAGATCTAACCCTTTAACACTAGAGATCTGACCTTCTAAGCCCTCTAATTGAAGTTGATCTATCATCTGCTGAATAACCTGACTTTCTACTAATTTCTGATCAATCATTTCTGGAGTCATTTTCTCAAATAATTTACCTGCTTTAGAAGCAACTACAGCTGATGCATTTGTAATTTTGAGAAGAATCATAATTAAATAAAAGCCTAGATAAATTGGATTTGACTTAAGTTTATTTACAAATTAATATTATATGACTCCACAACTAATCCAATATTAAAGAATTATGTAAAAATAATTCAGCTAATAATCATTATAAAAATTTGAATTAAGACCAAACAGATGAAAATCCAAAGTAATATCATCCCTATTTTATTGTTAAAAGATCCCTTCTGATAAAATGATGGACCTGAGCCCCAATCCCTAGTCATTATTAAAATAATATAATCTCTTATATAAAATAGCAATATATTTGAGTTTTGATTGCCCCTAAAAAAAAGCAATACAATTTAAAATAATATTTTTTAAAAATATCGAGATATCCACAATAAAAATATATATTACATTATGCTGAAGATTTACAAACCTATTCCATTTCAAACTTCTAAAAGTTTATCTCTTAACCCCAGTATTTCATAAATGAACTTTGAGCAAGCAAAAAATCTGATTGGAAGAACATTAATTTCAGCAATATTCATATATGCAATTCCTGGTAAAATAATAAATTTTGAACGAACTGTTGAAGTCCTCTCAAATAAAAACATACCACCTAATTTAGCTCCAATTTTATTACTATTGGCTATCGTATGCATGATTCTGGGCTCAATCCTTTTCGTCTCAGGATTTAAGCAAAAGTTAGGTGCATATCTTCTGCTGATATTTATATTACCCACAACTTTTATTTTTCATTTTTTTCCTTTCCAAGCAAAAGCAGTATTAATGAATGCTGGGCTAATTGGGGGTTTAGTCCTAGGTCTAAATAATGTAAAAGTTATTTCACTAAAAGAGCTTTCTAAGCATAAAAAAATTGAAAATGAATACAATATTTAGAATCAATTTTACTAATGCTCAAATTAAATGATTTTTATTTCATTTTTTCTAAGTATGCTTGTTACTCTTACTCCTTCTTCAAATTTTAATTGTGAAGGAGATAGATTAACTGCCGTCATCAGAAACAACTTAAACGGAGATTTTGCAATAACTAATGATCTTGAAAATATTGATAAAGGCGCATTTATAGTTCTTAAATGGCGAGATTTAAACCTAATGCTCCCAGTCTCTTTTAAGGTCGGTGACATATCATTCACTGACAAGAAGTGGCTTTGGAGTTATCAGGATGAGAAAAATGGATTAAGGATGGATGAGCCTAGGTTTGCTGAACTTTTACCTAATGGAGATATTCAAGAATTTTCATGCCAAGCCATTTATACTGAAGACCTAGTTTCATAAAGAAAGTCTTAAGTAGGCAATAATCAATACATCATATTAGCTAACTATTAGGTAGATGAAAAAACTCAGATGACAGTCTCAAGATCAAAGAGATTTGTATTTGTTAATACGAAGCAAAATGTAAACAAAAAACAGGTTTTTATTTTTGGTGCAATAACTGCTTCTGGTTGCTTAAGTGGTGCATTTTTAATCGCGTTATATATTGAATATCTTCATAATCCAATCTTTCACAGCTTTATCCAATCAAAAGGAATATTTCTTTGATTTTTAAGTTTTATAGATATTAGATATTCCTGATAAAGCAATAAAAAAGCTCTCATAAACGAGAGCTTTTTATTGCTTTATGTAATCTATGTTTTTTACCTAGCTATTTTGGCCAGGTAATCCTCTGTTGATAACAACTTCAATCAGAACCTTAATTGCGAACTTTATGAGTCAGTTCAACAATGATCAAGGAACGTTTCTAAGTTAAACAAAACCTGGAATAATTTGACCTGTAGTTGCATATGCCCCAACAAGAGCGATGCAACCTAGTAAAGCTGCATAGCCATTAAGCCTTTCTGCAGTTACCTTTTCAGGATCAATTTTTCTTGCTTTGTTGTTTTGAGTAGACATTACACAACTCCAGGGATAAGTTGACCAGTTGTTAGGTAGATACCGGTTAAAAGTACAAAAGCCATCATTGCAGGTCTTCCGATACTTCTTTCTAAAATCGTTTTGTTAGATGGTTGCATGATTAAAAATTTCTAGAAGATTCCAGGAATTATTTGACCTGTAGTTGCATATGCGCCAAAGGCTGCAACGAAGCCAAGCATTGCTGCCCAACCATTAAACTTTTCTGCTTCAGGAGTCATTTGAGAAGTTAGTGATTTGTGTAAAGGAATGTAACGGAGATGGGGTTGCAGCTGATGGTGGGCAACCGAACACACCAGTAATGATGATTGAATACATTAGAAAAATTTATACATAAATAAGATTGGATCGCATGCCTTGTCTATAAATCACTAATTAATTTCCTATAATTGAAAATTAAATTATGTAAGAACTTGTACGACCCCTCCATTGGAAAAGAATCACTCACTACCGTTGATGTCGTAGGCGTACTTGTTGGACATTTCCTTTTTGGAGTTGCCGCCACTCTTTTAATAGATTGGAGTTGGATTCCCTTAAGTCCTCAACAAAAAAATAGCGGTCGTTCACTAAAAGAAATTAAAAGTAACTGGGGTTGGGATGAAAAGACTGATAACAAGACCAAGTCTCTTCTAAGCTCTAAGAAGAGAGAAGCCTTTGCTGAAGAAACCAAAGAATAATATTTTTAATTCTTTATCAGGTCAAATGATTTGCATTGATGTGTATCAAATAATCTGACAATTTTTGAAATTTACATTAAAACTATATTGCAAACGTCTTCTCGACTCAGAGGATGCTTTTGAGGGATAGCTATTTCTTGAATGGTTTTGGCTATCAAAAATAATATCCTTAAGTGAAATGCAATTAAAGATTAGTTCTTGGAAACTAATTTATCTATGCTTATTGCTCATAACAATTGCCATAGATAACTATAAATAATTTTTGTTTCGTAAATATATTTTTAATTAGTTTATTCATGTCGTTAATTGATTAAGATAAGTTGTAAAAAAAGTTTTATGCTAACCAATGAATTTATGGCAGAAGATTGTACACATTTATTTAAGTCTGCCTATGAAAATCGTTACACATGGGGATCAGATTTTTTAGGTTATACAGGTAATTGTTCTTGGACAGATGGCGAAAGAGAAATAAAAGGAAGCTTTTGCTTAGGAAAAGACTTAAAGGTGACTGTTACCGAAATAGATGATGAAGAAATACACAAAGCCATTTCCGCACAACTTTGGGAAGTTGCTATTCATAGAGTTAGAAGATCCTTTGAACAAACGCATGGGAAAAATACCTTCACTTTTGGGGATACAAATGAAATTGGATCAGAAATTTTAGTTGGAGGGAAAAATGAAGGTGACAAATATAGGGTCAAAAACAATGTTGTAACAATGGTGTATAGGCATATTCATGGAAATCTAATAATTATCCTTACTAAAGAGGTAACTCATACTGGTCATGGCTACTTAAGCAAGAGTTATTCCAGCCAATATCTTGATCCAATTTCAAAGAAATCTTTAAAAGAAAAAAGCTTTTATAAAGATAATTTTGTAGCTTTAGCAGATGGAGGGCATTGGGTTTTAGAATCTAGATATATACATCAAGAATCCTTAGACGGTTTAATAATAAACAAACAAGTATTTTCTTTTTCAGATTTAAAAAGTCTTAAATCCAAGAATAATTAGGCTAAAAAATATTAGAAAGAATAAAAATCTAGATAAGAATATGTGCCTAGCTGAAACCGAGATTCATAAATTAACTATTTTCGACTATTAATTGAGCATAAGGAGAGACGGGTTTAAAAATACTTCTTCATTTTCACCTTGTTTTTTTTGATGAAACTCCACAAGTGTCATTCTTTGATGCCGAGGAAAGGGATCCAATGGCACTGATGTTATTATCCATCACAAAAACGACATACCCCCTCCTTATGACGGAAATTTTGAGCAGTATTATTTACATCATCTTTCAATTGATAAGAATTTAGTGATTGAAGGTAGTCGAAAATTTACTCTTCTAAACCCTAAATGGGATGAGCCGCACCATGTAATTTTCTTGAATAGACTAATGGGTGCCCTGCTAATACCAATTGGGACTTATCGCCGATCAGAATCGAGAAAAAAAGTAGTCTTGCTTTAAATTAAGAAACCCAAGATAAATTATTTGATCAAAAAAAAGAATTCTCCTTTTTAGCTTACGATCAAACAAACAGCTAAGAAAGGCTAAGCATGCTGATCTTGTTTAATCGATTTAGGGAAAAGAAAGCTTAAAAAGAGTGAACCTTGACTGCAAAGATTTATCAAAGGGAACTGAATTAAATCCAACAAAAGTTGCTGTTAGATAAATAGAAAACCTCAATAAAGTATCTAAGCAAAAAACAAACCTAATAATATCGAGTGCCGAAATTAATTACGGAAATCATATTTGGAGATAAGGATTTTATTGTTTAGCTGGTTTTTTAAGTATTTTTGAAGTCTTATTCGTTTTAGCCAAATCCGCTTTATCTGGTTTAGGAATACTGAACTGAGTAAATAATTTCATAAGAATTCTGAGAACTAGAAAAATTATTCAATACTTATAAATAACTAATCATTATCAATTTGGAACTCTTTTAACGAGTCTCCGTAATAACTCATAGCTAATTGAAGCAAAACCCAGTTCATAGCTCTAGACATTGTGCATCCGAAATGAATTCAACTTCAAGATGGCTTATGTTTCCAAACATTGCCATGAGTAATTATTATTTTTTAAGGATTTTAAAATCAAATTAGCAATCAATCTTGATTCTCAGAGCAAGTAAAGATAAGTAATTATTCAGAGCATTTTTACTTTTTAAACATACACTTTGCTTATAAAGCTATGAAAAGGTATTGAATGGTTTTTCTATCGAATCCACAGGTGTGGCACTTACCAGGTACTTGGTCTGAGCAACCTATTGATGGACCATATTTAGGCATGACGTCAATTCAATTAAGTATGCTCGCTGGATCGATCTTGATAACTTTATTAATAGCTTTTAGTGTTTACATCATTGGAACGAGTAACTCAAAGAGTAAAAGAAGTTCTTAGAATAGTAAAAACAAGATTACTTGACTTTCTGGTTACTTAATATTTTATGGCATATTTTATTTTATATATAATTGGCATAGCATCAATTTGGTGGGTTTATCGTGTTGGATGGACGAATGCTCTAAAGACCATTCTCAGTATTTTAATTCCTTCTGTCTTAATCATTCTTTTTAATATCAAAGCAGGACGTCTCTTATTCAAAAACCCTGCAATTGGAATAATAAGTGTTCTTCCTACCGCCATTTTCATTTATCAAGGATCAAAACCTCTAGTACTTGGAATCAATACTTGGATTGATAGGAAAAGAAACGAATTTGTTGATTCACAAGAAATTGTTGATGCCGAAGTGGTTTCTAAAGAAGACGCTTAGATCCTCATTCCAAAAAAGTAGTCACAGAGGTAAATTTGAAAATCCGCAAGCTCTCAAGCCATTCAACTATAGATCTTTTTTCCTTAAAGAAAATTTGATTAGATTTTGAATTCCGGAAAAATTAGGAGTTTCTTTATTCTTTTATTAGTTATATTTGTTGATCGGGTTCGATAAGCAGCAATAATAAAGTGAATGATACTTCAACCATGACAGATAACGAGCCAAAGTGGGATTACACCACTAAAGAAGGAAATTTCGCTGCGGGAGCAGCGGTTGTTGGAGGAAATTTATTAGTTCTTATTGTTTACATTCTCTATAGAACCGTTCCCTCTGTTCACCATTTCATTGTAGGGAGATAGCAATTCAACAGACCCAATAGAAAGGTTTTAATTATTGGTAAAAGAATTCTCAGTATCTTCGATTAGTTGATGATTGCGACCAGATCAAAGCCAATAAGAAAGCCATTCCGATTAAAGGAAGAAAGGTTTTAATTAACCCAACAATAAATATAATCCCAACCCCAGCAGAGCTATATATTGCCCATTTAGGGAAATATCTACCTGCTCTGCTTCCTTTTTTACTTGAAGGTGAAATCACTTCTGGATCAATGGCCATTTTACTTAAAGCTAATTTTCTTTAGACAGAATAAATTCGTTTGTAGAGATAACAAGTAGTTAATGGTTTTGCAAGTGTGAAAACGTTATGCTATCTATCTACTTACTCAAAGGTATGTAGATCATCTATTTTTTTTCTTCAAATAACCCATAAGAAATCAATGCTATTAGTTAAAAAAGTCCCATTGCCAAAGCTATGATGGCAAGAAAAAATTTCTCTAAAAAATAATTGCAATAGCTGTTGTTATGAAAATTAAAGAAAAAATCAAATAAATATTAGGAGGGATTTTTTCTAAAACTCCATAATTACCTTATTAAAAACATCTTAATTAAAATGGAAACTCAGACTTTATCCATAAAGCAGAAATAACTTTCAAAAGTAACCACATCACTAAAGCCCCCTCAAGGAAACCAAACCAATAAAGGGCATAATTAGATATCCCCATCTCTTTTTGAGCACGTTCAACAAATGATTTATGCCATTTAATCAACTTCACAATTCATCTGTATACATGAAATTAGTATAATTAAAACTTAGAAATAACAAATTTTTTAGAATATAGAATTGTTATTCTTGTAAAATTTTAATATATCTCAATTCCATGCTAACGGCATGAAGACATGCCATAAAATTTTTCCTCTTAATAAATAACAACATAAATTGCTCATTTAAAGTAATGAGAAAGATCAATCCGGCAAACTGACTAATTCAGCAATTTCTAATAGGCATATAAATAATAAAAAAATTTTCTAAAAGCATGACTGAAATGACATGTATCAAATCATTAGAGACAAGAGATTATCTCGAATAATTCAAATCACTATAAGTGAGCTTTATGTGAGACATTGAATGAGAATGACATTGTTATTTGGCTGACTCTGATAGCTCACTTAGTTCAATCCATCTATCCTCATGCTCTTGAATGGATTCCATAAGTTCTGCTAATTGTCGACTGGTTTCTCTAATGTCTACATCACTGTCAGCTATTTTTTTTTCTAAATATATTTTCTCTTTTTCTAACATGGGTAATTTCAGATCTAATTCTTTTAATTCTCTTGCTTCTTTAAAACTCAATCGTCTCGTATTGTTTTTTAAATTTGATTTTGTTTCGGAGCCTCGCTTGCCTGATGAATTATTAATTATCTTCTCTACTTCAATTGTTTCATTGTTTCGCTCCTCTAATATTTTTTGTTCTAGAAATCTAGAGTAATTACCTTCATATCTTCGTAAGTGAGCATTTTCCAAATTAAAAATTCGATCAACGGTTCGATCAAGAAAATATCTATCATGCGAAACGACTACGACACAACCTTTGAAGTCCTCAAGAAAATCTTCTAGCACGCTTAATGTTTGAATATCTAAATCATTTGTAGGTTCATCAAGCAACAATACATTGGGAGCTTGTATAAGCATTTTGCAGAGAGCAAGTCTTCTTTTCTCACCTCCTGACAGTTTAAGTAAAGGACTATGTTGCTGACTGGGTGGAAACAGGAATTTTTCTAATAGTTGTGATGCGGTAATTTGTTTTCCTCCATGATCAATTCTTAATGCAGCCTCCTCTACGAATTCAATAACTTTGCGGTTTAGTCCAGTCCCTTGATTTAAATCATTTGTATGTTGATCGAGATAGCCAATATGAACGGTTTCTCCAAGTTTTATTTCCCCAGTAGTAGGAAATTTTTTACCTGCGATTAAATCTAAAAGAGTCGATTTACCACTTCCATTTGGACCAATAATACCTACGCGATCCTCTGGACTAAAGCTATAAGTAAACTCACTGAAAAGATTCAAATTACTATCTTTTTCATTTAAAGAGACTCCTACCCCTTCAGCCTCAATTACGATTTTTCCTATTCTTCTACTCAATGAATTCATTTCTAATTTAGCTTTAATATGATTTTTGGGTTTCGCTTGCATTTCAGCAATCCGTTGAATACGTGCTTTTTGTTTAGTACTTCTTGCTTTAGGACCTTGTCTTAACCAAGCTAATTCCTTTCTTAAAACGCCCTGAAATTTTTTCTTTGAAGAAGCCTCTGATTGTTCTAGTTCAACTTTTTGTTGAAGAAATTGACGATAATTTCCCGTATACTTTCGAGCTTCTCCATTATTGATTTCAACCATTCGAGTAGTAATACGATCAAGAACATATCTATCGTGAGTTATCAAGACAAGAGCACCCTCATAATGATCTAACCAATTTTGAAGCCATTCCACTGCAGATGCATCTAGGTGATTAGTAGGTTCATCAAGCAATAAAACATCTGGTTTAGAGACAAGTGCAGCAGCAAGTCCCACTCTTTTGCGATAACCACCGGAAAGATCTTTTACTGGCTTTTCTAAATCTTTTATACCTAGTCTTCTTAAAACATCTTGGCATTGTTGTTCTAAATTCCATGCACCAGCGGCATCCATAAGTTCACTCACCTGACCTAGCTTTTTCAAAAGAGCTTCATCTTCTGGATTTTGAGCGATTTTTCTACTGAGCTTACTGAACTCAAGTAATAATTTTCTTTTTTCTCCACATCCTTCAAGAACTTCTTCCAAAATACTTTTTTCGCTGTTGTATCTTGTTTCTTGACCAACTAAAGAAATCCGCAAAGATGATAAACATCTCCTTTCTCCTTCCATCAAAGGTTCAATTCCTGCAAGAACTTTCAAAAGTGTTGACTTACCAGATCCATTTGGACCAATCAAACCAAGTCTCTCCTTTTTGTTTATATGAAGATCTAAATTTTTAAAAAGATTTTTTATCCCAAAGTCTGTTGAAGCATTAACAAGACTAATCAACACAGCTTACGTCCTCACGTCCATAACTAAAGCTACCTCATAAATAATACTCCCATCAGCCCTATAGCTCTTTTCAACTTTTGAACATGAAATCTATAAAACTACTTCTCCTAAATTGATTTTAATTGTTTTGAACCATAAGCTATTTAAAAATTGAATTTTCAAATTGATAATGTTTAAATAGATTCATCACATCAAGGAGGAAAATCCTGAAAACCTAACAGCAACTTATAATTAAAATCTGCTATTTGCTTGATAACTAATAAATTCTATAGCAATAGTTAAATCAACTAGGAGTATGGAATGGAGATACAAGCGCAGGACTCACAATCAAGAAATTTAACAAAAAAATTACAGTCCTATTATCTCTTGATCTAACTCTACCTGAATCTCTTAAGCCTAATAAGCTTGAAGCATCATCACTTTGAATTTAGACTGCATAGTATCGTCAACCAATTTTGGGGTTTCATAAATTCAATACTCAGAAGTAACTGCTATCGAAGATATACGAGAAAAAGATAGAATCATGAGAAAGATACGGTTCATTATTTTATTTATGAGATAAGATAATTTAGAGCCTTTTGTGAGTAAGATCTTAAATAATTATTTATACATATAAAAATAAAGATGAATTTTTTAGAAAGAGTTCTTTCAAATTACTTTCTGGCTTGGAGTCAGATTTTTAATTACAAAGATAAAACAAGTAGAATACCCTTTTGGCATTTTTTTATCCTAGATGGATTAATAGGAGCTCTGGTTTCAATACTGTCTAACAACAACATAGCTAATGATCCAAATAATTTTTATACTATTTCTGAGGTATATGACTGGAGTTATTTGTATAGCATTCCATCTTTTTTAGTTTTTATAGCTTTAGTAATTAGAAGGTTGAGAGATATAGGTAAAGAAAACTTAGTTTTATGGGCATTTTTTTCATTGATTCCTTTCTACAATCTTTATTTATTTTCCCAGCCTTCCTCTGAAAAATAAGTGATTCATTTTTTAGCTTTAAAAATTTTTTAGTTTTTTTATAATCATTTCCTTCCCCTAAAAGTTCGAGCATAGGGAATCTTAAGAGCATTAAACCTTTTCAATTTTTTCCTACGCCTATAACGCCTATAAAACAAATCGAAAAGTTTCGAAACTCCTAGCCAAGAGAGAATACAACCAATAAATATCCTGGCGCCTTCAGTCGAAGCAAGCCAATAAATAATAGGATCGACTACAAGGTTAATACTAACTAACAGACCAACAAATAATGCAAAAGCAAGGAAAGTAATGACGAATAAAATTCTGATTATTTTTTTTGTGTTTAAATTCTTCATATCCAATTGCTTGAAATTAAATTAGTAATCCATTTATTCCATTCTCAAGCAATCTAGATAGTAAAGGAATTTTAATGTAATAAAAATTGATTCTACTTGAATACTGAATATTTCACCCAAATCATTTGATAGGTAAAAAATCAACTATTAGCGAATGAGAAGCATGTCTAACCTAGATTCAAATAAAGGAAATTCAATTGGTTGATTTTCAGGTTATTCATTTATATATGAAAAAAGATTTTATCTTTTTAGAAATAGATTTAGACTCCTAAAAATCCGCTTAGAAATCACAGCTAGAAATAAAATTTTAGGATCACAACTTTCAATGAAGAGAAAGTAAAAGATTTTCTTTAATTGCCTAGGAAACAGAAAAATATGGCGAAAATCAAATTTATTGTTCAAAAAGATTATGCGTCGATTAGTTTCTGGAATAGTTGGTCTAGCAGCGCTATTAACAGGTTGTGCAACAACAAATCAAGACAATAGTTCTAGACTTAACCTAATAAAAAATCGCAATGAATTGATTTGTGGAGTAAGTGGAAAGATTCCTGGATTTAGTTTTCTGAAAAGTGATGGTAGTTATCAAGGACTAGATGTCGACATATGCAAAGCATTTGCGGCTGCAATAATAGGAGATTCAGAGAAAGTCCAATTTAGACCTTTGACTGCAGCAGAAAGATTCACAGCTATTAAAACTGGAGAAATTGACCTGTTATCAAGAAATACCACTTTTACTCTCAGTAGGGATTCCTTAGGAGGTAATGGGTTAACTTTTGCACCAGTCGTTTTTCATGATGGTCAAGGATTGATGGTCAAAAAGGAAAGTAGAATTAATAGCCTTAAAGATCTTGCCAATAAATCAATATGTGTAGGCTCAGGTACAACTACTGAGCAAAATATAAATGATGCCTTTGAAAGTGCCTCACTGCCTTATACACCAATTAAATATCAAGACCTTAATCAAGTAGTTGCTGGTTATTTGCAAGGTCGCTGTGCCGCAATGACTTCCGATCGTTCACAATTAGCAGCAGCAAGATCAGGCTTTAAGAATCCAAAAGAACATATAATTCTTGATGATGTACTTAGCAAAGAGCCACTAGCGCCAGCCTCCGATGGTCAAGATCAGAAACTTTCTGATGCAATGAGATGGGTTATTTTTTCCCTCATATCAGCAGAAGAACAAGGAATAACAAAGGTAAATATTGATCAAAAAGTACAAATTGCAAAGGATAATCCTCAATTAAAACCTTTAAGAAGATTTCTAGGTATTGATGGAGGACTAGGAGAAAAAATTGGCCTTAGCAATGACTTTGTAATTAAAGTAATTAGCTCAACTGGCAATTATGGAGAGATTTATGAAAGACATTTAGGACAAAATAGCGATGTTCCTATTCCAAGAGGACTAAACGAGTTGTATAACAAAGGAGGTGTACATATTTCACCGCCATTCAACTAAAAATAATTATGGTAGGTATGAAAATAAATAAAAAATCTGTTTTACAATTAGGAGTTTGTATTATCTTCTTTGGTGGGCTTGGCATATTAATTAATAATTTAACAATAAATCTAATAAGAACAGGTCTTGGTTTCAATTTTACCTGGCTTTTCAAACCAGCAAGTTTTGCTTTAGCAGAACACCCTTTACCTTATACATCATCAGATAGTTATGCTTGGGCAATATTTATTGGATGGCTCAACAGTCTCAAAGTTATTGTCTCATCATTAATATTGGCTACTTTCTTGGGAACACTAATAGGCTTAGCAAGAACAGGTAAAAACTTTTTACTAGGCATCATTTCAGCTGGTTACATAACGGTAGTCAGACAAACCCCTCTTTTACTTCAGCTTATGTTTTGGTATTTTGTTGGGTTCTTAAGTTTAAATGATAATATGTTTATCCAAATAAAAAATATATTTAACATTTCAAATGAAGGAATAGAGTTTTCTGGATTAACTTTTTCCTCGGAATTTCTAGCATTGTTTCTTGGTCTTAGTGTATTTACAAGTGCTTACATAGCAGAGGTCATCCGGGGAGGCATTCTTTCTGTTTCTGGAGGGCAATGGGAGGCATTTAGAAGTTTAGGGCTTTCAGAAAGGGAAGGAATTACACGTATAATAATTCCACAGGCATTACCAGCAATAATTCCAGGTTTAACAAGTCAATATCTGAATCTTGCAAAGAATAGCACATTAGCAATCGCTGTTGGGTATTCAGATATTTATGCAATTAATGATACAATTATAAACCAGACTGGGAGAGCTATTGAATGTTTTATTATATTACTTATTAGTTTCTTACTTTTAAATCTAGTGATAACTAATACTATGGAAATCATGAATAAATTAACTTTAAAATCAAAAAAATATGGTTAAATTATGTTCAAAAATTGATATGAATTACATAATATTTCTGCTTAGGAAACTAAGAAAGGCCTTATTTTCTAATGTATTCAATACTGTTATTACGTTGCTCATTATATTGTTTATCAGCTTAGCTTGTTTTCAAACTTTTGAATGGCTGATTTTCAAGGCCAATTGGAAAGTTGTATCATCAAATATCCCTTTATACGCATTTGGCAGCTTCCCATCTAATGAGCAATGGAGACCAGCTACTTGGATTATTAGTATTCTTTCACTAAGTATGCTTACCCTTTGCGGTCCTGAGTGGAAATGGCTACGAAAAAATCTACTAATAGCTTGGGTAGGAACGATACCCTTGGGTTTATATTTACTTTATGGTGGATTTGGTTTGTCACCTGTAATGAGTAGACATTGGGGTGGCTTAACTCTCACTATACTGTTGACTGCTTGCAGCTCATTACTATCATTACCATTTGGAATAGTTTTAGCACTATTTCGCCAGAGTTCATTACCGTTAGTTTACAGGCTTAGTTCAATCTATATAGACATAATGAGAGCAGTTCCTCTTATTTCAGTACTTTTCTTTGGTCAACTACTAATACCTTTATTTCTTCCAGCTGGAATAGAAATTGATCGTGTTTGGAGAGCAATTCTTGCATTTACATTATTTGTCTCCGCCTACATAGCGGAAGATATTCGTGGCGGACTTCAGTCCATTCCTAAGACTCAAATAGAGGCAGCAAATAGTCTTGGCCTTAATCAATACCAAATCATTCGATTCATATTAATTCCACAAGCTTTACGCATTGCATTACCTGCTCTAACTAATCAATCTATTGGCCTTTTTCAAAATACATCTTTAATGGCTATCTTAGGCTTAGTGGAGTTACTAGGTGTAGGCAGAAGTATTCTGGCTAATCCAGAATTTATTGGTCAATATATCGAAGTTTATGTTTGGCTAGCATGTGTCTACTGGATGGTTTGTACAATCATGGCAGTTCTAGCAAGACATATTGAAAAAAGAATGACCATTAATCAATCTAATTTCTAATAATTCATGGAACCTATTGTTGTTGCGAAGAATCTCACGAAATCGTATACAAAAGGATTACGAGCTCTAGATAATGTTTCTCTTACAGTTGATCAAGGGAAAGTCCTAGTAGTTATGGGTCCCTCAGGCTCAGGGAAAAGCACTCTAATCCGGACTTTTAATGGTCTTGAAACTTTTGATAAAGGTGAACTAAATATTTTAGGAATAAAAGTTGATTCCACTCATGATGAAAGAAAAGTCCAAAGGATAAGACGAAAAGTGGGAATGGTATTTCAACAATTTAATTTATTTCCTCATCTATCAATTCTTGAAAATATCACTCTCGCTCCAATACATGTACAAAAGCGTCGTCAAACAGAGGCAGAGGAATATGGCATGTATCTCTTGAGTCAAATGGGAATAGATTCTCATGCCAAGAAATACCCAAATCAACTTAGTGGAGGAGAGCAGCAACGAGTAGCCATAGCGAGAGCTTTAGCCTTGAGACCTGAATTACTTTTGTTCGATGAACCAACTAGTGCTTTAGATCCAGAGAGAATCAATGAAGTACTCGATGCAATAAGAAGACTTGCTGAGCAAGGAATGACAATGGTTGTAGTAACACATGAAATTGGTTTTGCTAAAGACGTAAGTGATCAAGTTTTGTTTATGGACTCAGGTAAAGTCATAGAAACATCTCCTCCTAATATTTTCTTTTCAAATGCAAGACATGAGAGGAGTAGAAAATTTCTAAATCAACTCGATAACCAATAACAAGAGATCCAATTTATACAAATAATTATTCAATTCGCATTCAAACGAAAGAGAGAGATGGAAATATCTATTCTAGATCAATTAATTTAAAGGTAGGTTGCTAAAAAATACAATAGTTGTAAAGAGGGTAATGAAAATTTCCATTATTCTCCTTCTGTTACATTGATGGTGGAACAGGAGTAGACACATTAGATCTCTACACCTAAGAGAAAGGTTCATTTGCAGACTTTAGTTTTATTAAAATCTCAGACGATACATTTGCCATCCAAGATAATTATTGGATAAAACGAGATTCTCAACTAGAGTTTTGGGACTATAGAGGGGAGAGTACTCAATACCTTTGCACTGGAATATTTGAAGATTTTGAAAAATTAACCTACGATCATCCCGACGAAGATATTAGAACTTTAGAGATATCAAAACTTTTAGAAGTAAAAACATATCCAGGATCTTTTAATAATTACAAATTACAAGTTTTACAATAGAGGAAATAAAAAATATGAAATAAAAACTGATTCGGGATTCGATGATATTCCGGGATTGGGGCTCTGGAATTCTCCGATAAAAGTATTAATGCAATTATTGATGTTCAACTAACTGTTGATCAAGTTACTGGATTGAATACAGACTCAGGAAAAATGTTTCGATTATATAACGCAGCATTTGGAAGATCCCCTGATGCTTCTGGGCTCAAGTACTGGATCGAAAACTTTAGTTCAGGAAAGGATGACGAAAGAGCAGTTACATCCTCATTGATTGCTTCTGCAGAATTTCAGCAGCGTTATGGAGAAAACGTCTCTAATCCTAATTATGTTGAAACTCTTTATACCAACGTCTTAGTAGGGATTATGACCAATCAGGGTATAACTATTGGTTATGCAACTTGAGTAATGGATTAGAGATAAGACATGAACTACTCATAGGATTTGCAGAGTCAATTAAGGATAAGGCGCTCTTTACTGATATGACTGGATGGGGATAAGCGCAAACATCTCTATTATCTAAAAATACAGTTGATGTCTTACAATCAAAGATAAACAATTACATTGAAAAATCACAAAAATATCTGAACCAACACAACGACATATACGGGACATAGATACCCCCCTTAATCCCCTCTAGAAAGTAGCCATAGTGAAAGGTTGAATACTCTATACAGAAACACGCACCACCTTGATATCACTCCATCAATGGGCAATGTGTGGATAGGATTCAAAAGTGTGTGGATAGAAAAATACAAATAAATAAAATCTGTTTGCCTCAACAGATCTATGAATACGAAACCCTTCGTTTTATGCTGCGATATTTTCTCTCAAACCTCTATCCCTACTCCCTTTAAACCATACAGGTCTTGGTAGAAGTTCATTCACTGAATATAAGTGACCTGTCTCTGAATAGGGCTTCTCAAGGGTTGAAGCTTCTGCAAGAACTGCTTTATATTCCTCCATTGAAAGAACACTTCGAGAAGATTTAGAAGTCATAGTTCTTGGCTGTTTTATAGATGATGAGCCAACAATCAGATAATGACGTTCAGAGCGAGCTTTTCCTAAAGAATATGTGGAAGATCAGTTTTTCTGCGATGCTTAAATTTTGAGATTTTCTGTCAGTTGCGATCTGTTAGTTATTAGTAATAGAAACCTGGTTGAAATAGAATAAAGAAATAGGGGTGAGAATGTTAAGCCATCCACACACCATCCACATATCGCAATATCGCTGAGATCCAATGGCACCAAAAGAGATTAACTACTGGCTAATGAAGAGTGAGCCAGATGCTTATAGCATTAAAGATTTAGAAAAAGAGAAAGAAACTCTCTGGGATGGAATTCGAAATTATCAAGCTAGAAACTTTATGAGAACTATGAAAATTGGTGATCAAGCTTTTTTTTACCATTCCAATACTAAGCCTCCTGGAATAGTTGGTCTAATGGAAATTATTGAAACAAAATTAATTGATCCATTTCAATTTGATGAAAGTTCAAAATACTATGACGCAAAATCAAAGAGAGATAACCCTCGATGGGACTGTGTGAAGACTAGATATATCTGTGAATTTAAAGATATGATTACTTTAAAGGAGCTATCTGAAACTTATACGTCTGAAGAGCTGACTCTTGTTCGGAAAGGTAACAGATTATCAATTTTTCCAATTACTAAGAATATCGCTTTAGAGCTTCTCAAAAAGCTCAAGAAAAAATAATTTAAAACGAATGTGATCCAAACATGTTACCAATATAAAGACGCGTTATCAATCTTGAACTAATACCGTTTTGGATCAAAAACCCTGCAAGCGCAGCTTGTAAAAGTCTGTATTGATCCCAATTGGGATGTTTCTCAATAAAAGCCTTCATCGCTTGTTGAATTTGCTTGGGTATTTCTGTTTGGAAACTGATTGTATCCTCAGATTCCAAAACACCCGTGCTTTTGATCAGGCTTGTTTCTTCCGTAAAATCAATATTTTTCATTTAGAGGCTTATAGAATATTTAATCCATCAGCAAACTACTCTCAAAATCAAATCTATAAAAATACTTTCTCGAGCCGTCTCATTCTCAGATCAAGCTCTCACCTACCTTCAGGAAGAGGTTATAAGCTTTGCTTATCTTTATAGCCACTGTCATTCGCAAAGCAAATACCAGCCATCAAGCTCAGTATTTTTCCACAACAAGTAGTTAGGGATTGACTAGCCAAGTCAAACCTGTGGAAAAGATGTGAGTTGATTCCACTTGAGTCTGGGGAAAAATTTGAAAAACTTTTAGTTAAGTTCTCTCACAAATAGTCTGAATCCCACATTGTTCTCATTGCATTAGCTACATGGTTAGTCACATTTCTAGGCCAATAGACCTCTGCTCCTCGATTTAACAGACAACTATCACTCAATATCAATCTAAGATTCCATCCATATTGATCACCTTTCAAAATTGCCAACCAAGGACTGCGTTCTAATTCCAAGGTTATCTCCTCATCACCCATTAATTGTTCTTTCACTAATTTGTATTGATCAGACAAATCGATAATTACCTTAACTAGATTTTCCCATTCTGAATTGTTTAATTCTATTGCCCAAGTCTCTCCTCCTATAAGCGTAGAAAAGTTTTCTCTCGATAAATCTCTAATTATTCTCCAACCCGGACCTTCTTTTTTTATCACCTAACCAGGCAATAGATCAGGCTGATCTTGTTCATCACTTAGTTCAATTATGGCTCTTTGCACTGGCTTAACTGTTGATTCTTCTAAAAGGCCATCAAAATCATCAAATCTTCTTTGCTTTGCTCTAAAAGCAATTCGCACAGTAGTGAGATAGCGGTTAGTGGAATGCCTGATGAGACTCTCGCCTCTTTTTGCTAAATCCTTGGAATTAACTCCTGAACCTGACTTAATCACTCTTAAAACATTACTTTTAATCTATTCTAAGAGAACAATCGCTCATTTCTATATTTTTCGCTAAATAATAACAGTGTTGTTAGTTTTTCTAGACTAACTTTCTATTGATTGCCTCTTACTGTGCCCAATATTAATTAACTGAGAAAGATGGAAAAAAATAAAATCGATCAATTTGGAAACATCGATCAATCTGGAATGAATACTAATGAATTTGGAACATTAGCCATCGATTTAGGGAGTTCCACAACAGTAGTTGTTTTTCAAAAAGAAAATGGTCAAGCCCCAGAACTTTTAGATCTTCCTCCAATTAGCAGGGCTCCTGGAGAGATCCCAAGCTTAATTTGGAAATTATCAGAAAAAAAAGAAAGCTATTTAATTGGACAAGAAATTATAGATTTAAATCTCATTAATGAAAAAGAAAATAACTTAAGTCAGGATTTTAAAAGATGGATAGGATCAACCAAGATTGAACCTATATATAATTCAAAAATCTCACCAGAAAAAGCTGGAGAGATTTTAATTCACAGCATTTGGGGAATACTTTCGAAAAAGAGAAACATCAAAAGACTAGTATTAACTGCACCAGTAGATACATATCGAGAATATAGAAGTTGGTTAGTCAATGTATGTAATTCCTTAGAAGTAAAAGAAATTGCATTAGTTGATGAACCTACTGCAGCTGCAATGGGCGCCGGAATGGAGCCTGGATCAACATTACTTGTTTTAGATTTTGGAGGAAGCACAATTGATATGTCAATTGTTGCTTTAGAGGGAGGAGAAGGACAAGCTTCACCAATTGCTCAACTTGTCAGATTTGATGGAAATAATTTAGAGGGCAAAAGTACACAAGCTCTTCGTACAGCAAAAGTTCTAGGAAAATCAGGTATTCGAATAGGTGGGAAAGATATAGATAGATGGATATGTCAACATTTACTACCACAAGATAAACCAACCAATTCAATCTTGAGAAAAGCAGAAGAACTTAAATGTGAATTAAGCAATACAAATATAAAAGAGACTTTACTTATCACTAAACAAGTTCAAAATAATAAAAATGAAGAAAAGTTTTTAAAACTGTCTAGAAAAGGACTTGAAGAATTACTTATAGAGAAAGAGCTCTTAAAAAGTATTGATATGCTTTTTAAGCAAACACTTAATATTGCAAAACGCAATTCATTTGAATTAAAAGATCTTGATAGCATCGTATTAGTGGGAGGAGGATCTCGAATACCTTTAATAAAAAATTATTTAAGTGAGATCTCCAATTCCATTCCCTTTTTGACTCCTCCCCCGATTGAAGCAATTGCTATGGGAGCTTTAAGCCTCACCCCAGGTGTTCAAGTAAAAGATGTTCTTAATAAAGGGGTAAGTTTGCGATGCTGGAATAAAAAGAATAAAAAGCACATATGGCATCCTCTTTTTCTTGCAGGTCAACCATGGCCAACAAATAAACCTTTAGAAATAATTTTAGCTGCGAGTATCAATAATCAATTAAGCATTGATTTAATTCTTGGCGAGCCTCAGGAAGAAGGCTCAAATGAAGTTGTTTTTATTAATGGAATACCCACTTTAAAAGCAATAGAGTCTAAGGATATAGTAAAGAAGATAAATAATAAAATTATTTCAATTCCTCTAGATCCTCCTGGCGAGATTGGTAAAGATTGTATTAAATTAATTTTTAATATTAATGAAAATTGTCAACTTCAAGTTGACGGTATTGATTTACGAAATAATAATAAGTTAACAAGTCAAAATCTGGGATTTATAAGATAAATATCTAAAATTTTTTATTAATTTTCATACATTTTTACATAAAAAGATGCCCGATTCTCCATCAACCTCTCTCAATCTAAGATAAATAGTCTCATCTTTACTAGTTGGAACTACTCGCCCACAAAAGTCTGGTTGAATTGGCACTTCTCTGTGCCCCCTATCTACCATCGTAAGAAGAGTGACTCTTTTGGCCCTACCCCATAAATGCAACGCTTCTAATGCTGCTTTAATTGTTCTTCCTGTGTAAATAACATCATCAATTAAAACAACCTCTCTATTATCAACAGAAGATGGTAAATCAGTCACTTGAGCAATGCGGGCTCCAACCCTAGCAAGATCATCTCTGTGGAAAGTAGGATCTAAACAACCATTCTCGACTGACTGACCAGACAATTCCTCTAAATATTTTGCTAATAATTTAGACAAATAAACTCCCCTAGTTGGTATTCCAATAAGCAATAGTGAACCAATATCTGGAATCTTTTCCAAAATTTGGGAACCCAATCTTTTTATGGTTCTATCAAGTTCTTTTTCTGAGAGGATTTCAATCTCTTCTTTTACTGCTGCTTCGTCTGGCATATGGTTAAGTCCTAGAAAATTTATTTTTTCTTAGGTATAGCTGAAATACTTTTTTAATCTAATAGGGAAAAGCTAACCAAACATCAAAGTAATAGCCTCTTTCCCGATTAGGAAGTAATTTAATATGAAAGAAAAACATTATTAGCAACCAATTTCTTTGAATGTCAAGCAGTAACGCAGCTGTTTCAAAAAGCAAAGAGAAAGTAGCGCCAGTGGTTTTGGCGATACTTGATGGTTGGGGGCATTCTGAAGAAACTAATCATAATTCCATTAAACAAGCCTCTACCCCTGTAATGGATGCTTTATGGCATGCCTATCCCCACACTCTTATTGAAGCGAGCGGTGCCGATGTTGGACTACCAGATAACCAAATGGGGAATTCAGAAGTTGGACATTTAACTATCGGAGCGGGGAGGATAATTCAGCAAGAATTAGTCCGAATATCTAATACAGTTAGAGAAAATAAATTAATTGAAAATACTGCTCTTAATGAATTTTCTAAAGCTTTAAAAGATAAAGGAGGAACACTTCATATCATGGGACTTTGCTCCGATGGAGGGGTCCATAGTCATATCAATCATTTGTGTGGGTTAATGCACTGGGCTGCAGAAAAAGAGTTAAAAAATGTATCGTTACACCTTTTTACTGATGGAAGAGACACCTCAGCAAAAAGTGCTTCAAAGTATATAAAGAAAATATCAAATACAATCAAATCAACTGGAGTAGGAGAGATTGCTTCTATTTGTGGAAGATATTGGGCAATGGATCGAGATAATCGATGGGAAAGAACTTTAAAAGCATATGAACTACTTACTGATCCAAGCTTTGTTATTAGCAATCTATCAGCAGAAGAAAGTTTAAATAAAAGCTATCAAGAAGGTATAACTGATGAATTTATTGAACCCGTTAGGCTTTCTTCCTCATTCTTAAAGGATGGAGATGGAGTAGTGTTTTTTAATTTCCGACCTGACAGAGCCAGACAACTAGTAAAGGCTCTAAAGTTAAAAGATTTTGATGGTTTTGAGAGAAAAAATAAAATAGATATTGACTTACTTACTTTTACACAATACGAATCAGGCCTCCCTGTCTCAGTAGCTTTTCCACCTGAACCACTAAATGATTTATTAGGCCAAGTAGTATCTGATCACGGACTGAATCAATATCGGACAGCTGAAACCGAAAAATATCCACACGTAACATATTTTTTGAATGGGGGTATTGAAAAGCCATTAAAAGGAGAGGTAAGACACCTTGTCCCATCTCCAAGAGTTGCAACTTATGATTTACAGCCAGAAATGTCAGCAGACGAACTAACCGAAAGTTGCATTAAAGCAATTGAGACTGGAATTTACTCATTAGTGGTAATTAATTTTGCAAATCCTGATATGGTTGGACATTCGGGAATAATGAAAGCCGCAATTCAAGCTAATGAAAAAGTTGATAGTTGCGTCGGAAAATTATTAAATTCAATTGGGAAGTTAGGGGGATCACTACTTATTACAGCTGATCATGGTAATTCTGAAATGATGGTAGGACCAGATGGCCAACCATGGACTGCGCATACAACCAATCCAGTTCCAGTTATACTTGTAGAAGGTGAAAAACGTAAATTAAATGGATATGGCAATGACATAAAGCTTAGAGAATGCGGTGGTGGATTATCTGATTTAGCCCCAACACTTCTACACCTATTAAATTTACCAAAGCCAAAAGCAATGACTGGTTCAACCCTTATTGAACCAATTAACATGTATAAAAAGCCAAATCTTATTCCTCAACCCGCATAAAAAATAAAAAAAAATGATTATTCCACTTTTATATTGGTTATGGGCAATTTCAGGTATTTTTCTCATAATATTAGTTCTA
>QCJZ01000012.1 GCA_003215695.1 Prochlorococcus sp. AG-409-J03
AACCAATTAAGAGAAAGTTATGGACGAAGATTAGTTATAAACAGTACAAGATATGAAGGGGAAGGAACTGATGAAATTCTTTTAAAATTAACTTCTGATATATCGGGAATATTAATCACTGTCGATTACAACTTATCTCAAGTAGCTCTAGTACAAGAAATAAAAGTTCTTAATTTAAGTGATCTAGTACTAGCAGTCAGGCCTGAAGTTCAACCAGGTGAGAAATTAAATTTAAAAGTCGTTAGAGAAGGTAAGGAAAACTCACAAGGCATTGCCTATCTTGAAGATGGCACAATGGTAGTTATTGAGGAGGGACTCCAATGGATCGGTAAAAGAATAGAAGTAGTTGTGACTGGAGCATTACAAACACCGACAGGCCGCATGGTTTTTAGTAAAGCTTCCAATAATCAGCCCCCAAACAAATTTGAAACTACAAAAGCATCTCAAGACTAGATCTAGCTAGGCTCAAACCCAAGAAGACTTAACTCCATATGACTGCATCCTCTCCGTATTATGGCGACTCTGCCGTAATGAGAACTCCACCCCCTGATTTACCTTCCCTTCTTTTGAAAGAAAGGATAGTTTATTTAGGCTTACCGTTATTTTCCGATGATGATGCCAAAAGGCAACTCGGCATGGATGTAACTGAATTAATTATTGCCCAACTTCTTTTTCTTGAATTTGATAATTCAGAAAAACCTATATATTTTTACATCAACTCAACTGGAACAAGTTGGTACACAGGAGATGCAATTGGATTTGAAACTGAAGCCTTTGCCATTTGCGACACACTTAGATACGTAAAGCCTCCAGTACATACAATTTGTATAGGTCAAGCGATGGGAACCGCAGCAGTAATTCTCTCGGCTGGGACGAAAGGTCAACGAGCGGCATTACCTCATGCATCTATTGTTCTACATCAACCTAGAAGTGGTGCACAAGGCCAAGCAACCGATATTCAAATCCGAGCGAATGAGGTTATTCACAATAAGAAAGCCATGCTAGAAATCCTTAGTCAGAACACTGGAAGATCAGTAGATCAATTATCCAAAGACTCAGATCGAATGAGTTATCTTAGCCCTCGTGAAGCTGTTGAATATGGGATTATAGATCGCGTTCTTGCTAGTAGAAAAGACTTACCAGGAGAGAAAGTTTTACATACTTAACCAAATAACTTTTCTAAATTTTCAAATTATTACCCTCAACTACTCAACATCAAACTAGCCATGCCTATAGGTACTCCAAGCGTTCCATACCGTCTTCCAGGAAGTCAATTCGAAAGATGGGTTGATATTTATACAAGACTGGGTGCAGAGAGAATTCTCTTCCTTGGTCAAGAAGTCAGCGATGGCATTGCGAATAGCCTCGTAGCACAAATGCTTTATCTAGATTCTGAAGACAGTAGTAAGCCTATCTATTTGTATATAAATAGTCCCGGAGGATCAGTAACCGCGGGTTTAGCGATCTACGACACGATGAAATATGTAAAAAGCGATGTAGTAACCATTTGTGTGGGATTAGCGGCCTCAATGGGTGCTTTTCTGCTCTCTGCAGGAACAAAAGGCAAAAGGGTTGCATTACCCCACAGCAGAATAATGATTCATCAACCACTAGGCGGTACTGCTCAAAGACAAGCTAGTGACATAGAAATCGAAGCACGTGAAATTCTGAGAATAAAAGAAATGCTCAATAAATCTATGGCAGAGATGACAGGACAAACATATGAAAAGATAGAAAAAGACACGGATCGTGATTACTTTTTGAGCGCAGAAGAAGCAAAAAATTATGGCCTAATTGACCGAGTGATAACCCATCCAAGTGAAAGTTAAGATGAAAAGTTTTTTGTTCTTATTTTTGAAATTGTCTTGATAGTCAAAAAAATATGTCAATGAAAGTGGTTTCAATAGCACTCTGTTTCGTAAGCTCAGCCTTAACTCAGTTCTGAAATACCCACCCACATGGCAAAACTTTATTACGACTCCGATGCAGACCTAGGTCTTCTTAAGGATAAAACCGTTGCAATTATTGGCTATGGATCTCAAGGCCACGCGCATGCATTAAATTTAAAAGATAGTGGCATAAAAGTTCTTGTTGGGCTTTATGAGGGAAGTCGCTCAGCCAGCAAAGCAATTTCTGATGGATTGGAAGTTTTAAGCGTCGCAGAAGCTTCCGAAAAGGCAGATTGGATAATGATACTTTTGCCTGATGAGTTTCAAAAAGATGTTTATACCAAAGAGATAGCACCTCATTTAAAGCCTAATAAAATACTCAGTTTTGCTCATGGCTTCAACATTCGCTTTGAATTAATAAAACCGCCTGAATTTGTAGATGTTGTAATGATTGCCCCAAAAGGACCAGGTCATACCGTCAGATGGGAATATCAAAATGGTCAAGGGGTTCCGGCTTTATTTGCAATTGAACAAGATGCATCAGGAAATGCAAGATCACTTGCTATGGCATATGCAAAAGGGATTGGTGGTACCCGCGCTGGGATTTTAGAAACCAATTTCAAAGAAGAAACAGAAACTGATCTATTTGGAGAACAAGCAGTTTTGTGTGGTGGGCTCTCAGAGTTAGTCAAAGCTGGTTTTGAAACTCTGGTAGAAGCAGGCTATCAACCTGAATTGGCCTACTTTGAATGCTTGCATGAAGTCAAATTAATAGTTGACCTCATGGTTAAAGGAGGTCTAACTGCAATGAGGGATTCGATTTCAAATACAGCTGAATATGGAGATTACGTAAGCGGTCCAAGATTAATAACCAAAGAGACAAAAGCAGAAATGAAAAATATTCTTTCCGATATTCAAGATGGTACTTTTGCTAAAAACTTTGTAAAAGAATGTGATGCAGGAAAACCTGAAATGAAGAGAATTCGCCAACAAGACTCAGAACTAAAAATAGAAAAAGTAGGTAAAACTCTTCGCGCTATGTTTAGTTGGCTTAAATAAGACTAAGAACATCATTTACTTAATTTTAATTGCCGTTCTTCTTGACTTTTTCATAGGCGATCCAAAAAGCTTGCCACATCCAGTCCAATTCATGGGCATGGTTATTAGTTTTTTAAAAGGATTAGCTGAAAAAATTGCGAAAGAAAACAAATTGAAGTTATACATAGGAGGCTTAATAATTACATTTATAGTCGTATCATTAAGTGGGATTTCCGGGTGGATAATAGAAAGATTGTTTTTATTTTTTGAAATAAAAACTCCTATTCTAAGCACATTATTTTTTGCTTTTATTTTAAGCAGTTCGCTCGCGTCAAGAAGTCTTAGTTCTAGTATCCTGCAAATTATAAATTTAATGAAAAAAGAAAATCATAGTGATAATCTTAATAATTTAAGGAAAAAATTAAGTCTTATAGTTGGTAGAGATGTTCAGAATTTAGATATAAATGAAATTCTTAGAGCTTCAGCCGAGACAGCAAGTGAAAATTCTGTGGATGGTATTTTTGCTCCTTTATTTTGGATATTTTTAGGAACTATTTTCTGGGAATTCAATCAATCCATGCCGGGGCCATTGGCAATGTCATGGATCTTTAAAGCATCAAGCACTATAGATTCAATGCTTGGATACAAAGAAGGTAAATTAAAGTGGCTTGGCTTTATTGGTGCTAAGTTGGATGATTTAATGGTTTGGATTCCTTCTAGACTCGTATTAATTACTCTTCCTTTTTGCTGTAAAACAAAGCATTCAATCTTCAAAACTATAAGAGATTCTTGGAAGGATGGCATTAATTATTCTTCCCCAAACTCAGGAATTTCTGAAGCTATATTTGCATATTGTGCCGAAGTAAGAATGGGGGGAGTAAACTATTATAAAGGGGAGAAAAAGATTAAACCTATAATTGCAGAGTCTTGCCCAATAGCTAGTACAAATTCAGTAAAAAAGATACTTAATCTAAACCTAAGACTTCAAATATTATGGCTTATAATTTTTTGCTTTATAATTAAATCTATTAATTTATAAGTTCAAAAAGCACCTCTATCCATTGGAAAGAGTAAAACGCCTAATGTAAGAATAATAATTTCTAAATCAAGTATAAAATTTCTATTTCTTGCATAAACCACATCTAATTCAATCCTTTTTTCGTAACTAAGATTATTTCTACCGCTAACCTGCCATAAACCAGTTAGGCCTGGTCTCACAGATATCACTTCCTCCATAAAAAGGCTATATTTATTAATCTCATTAGTTACGATTGGCCTTGGGCCAACAACACTCATTTCCCCTTTTAAAACATTAAAGAATTGGGGTAATTCATCTAAACTAGACCGTCGAAGAAACCTACCTAATTTTGTTATTCTAGGATCTTGGCGTAATTTGAAATCTTTTTCAAATTCCTTTCTCATAAGAGGATATCTCTCTAACAAATTTGGTAATAAGTCATCAGCATCTTTATACATAGTACGAAACTTTATGCATCCAAACTCTCTATAATTTCTTCCAACTCTTTTTTGAATATAAAAAATAGATCCTGGAGAACTGAGCTTTACCAATATTCCTATTAATATAAATATTGGTGAGCCTATAGTTAGAACTATTAAAGAAAAAATAATATCTCCAAACCTTTTTACTGTTCGTCCATATCGACTTTGATTTCTTATTATCTCTACAGCAGGTAAAGAGGAAGGTTCTTGAGAGATAACTTCAAAAGGAATTCTAGGAGAGCCTTTACGGAACTCATACCATCGTAATAAAGATTTTTTAGGATTATTTTGCACAAATTATTGAGTTAGTAAGCTAAGGACTTCAATAAAACAACACCATACTTAATTAGGATTTTATTAATCAAGGACTAAGGTCACTAGTAGCAATGTCACAAGAATTCTTATGCTCCCTCCAAGCTCTACTAATTATTTTCTCAAATCTACTTTTAAATGAATCTTGAGAAAAAGAATTACTCCAATCTCTAATTAACTCGGGATTTAAATCTCTCCAGAGTTGTTTTTCCTCAAAAAATTCAATAGCTTCAACCAAGGACTTCACAGTCTGAGTAGGGAACAAAAGTCCAGTTGCAACTTTATCCGAATTAGAATTAAAGCATTTAACGGTATCTCGAACCCCTCCCTTACCAAATGCAATAACAGGAGCTCCTGAAGCCATTGCCTCCACCGGAGCGATTCCAAAATCCTCAATACCAGCATAAACATAGGCTCTACATGTGCTCATAAGATTTTCAACCTTCTCTTTGGATTGAAAACCAAGAATTTGCACTGATGGTCCCGCAAGATCTTTTAAAAATGCTTTTTCAACTCCATCCCCAATAACGAGCAAAGGTAATTTGAGCCTATTAAAAGCTCTCACAACTAAATCAACCCTTTTATTCGGAACCAACCTACAAACACTTAAATAGAAATCTTCTCTGGGCTTATTCCACTCAAAACGATTGACATCAACCGGCGGGAACAGAACCTCTGAACGTCTTCTCCAATACTTCCAAATTCTCTTTGCCGTAAAATTAGAATTTGCCAATAAATAATCTACTCTTGAGCTACTTAATTGATCCCATTGTCTCAAAGTATGTAATTGCAATCTAATTAATGCTCCTAACCCAACTCTTCTTAAAATAGATCTTCTCAAATATATATTCATTTGATCCCAGGCGTATCTTACTGGTGTATGCACATAACTAATATGAAGTTGATCAGGCGAAGTCAAAACACCCTTAGCCACAAGATGGCTACTACTTATAACTAATTGATATCCATCCAAATCAATCTGCTCAATTGCGAAAGGCAAAAGTGGTAAATATTGCTGAACATGTGAAATCCCAAATGGTAATTTTTGAATAAAGCTAGTTTTTACTTTTCTTTTAAACAACCAGTTACTTTCTAGTAAATTCTCCTCATTAACTAATGAAAAAAGTTCTGGCTGTGATGCGATTTCAGTTAACAAATCATCAATCACCTTAACAACATTCTCTGCTCCACCAGTTGATCTTGGAGTAAACCATTCATGTACTAATGCAATATTGCTTGGAAGATCTAAAGATGAATTTCCACCCAAAGTAAAAACCTAATTCCTAAAATTATTCTTAGTTTATTACAACTTAGATACTATGACAATAGTGAATCAAATAGTCCATAATAAAAAATAAATATATTTTTTATTATGCTGTTTAACTTATCAACTAATCTATCTAAAAAGAAAAATTTATATTGTCCAAATATGATATCAATGGATCATAAATATTGTGAAATAAGCTGCCACTAAATGAAAATAAATAAGCCAAGCCACTTAAGAAGCCTAGGAAGACAAAGTATCTAACATAACCAGCTCTTCTTTTTAACTTAGCAACTGAAAAAAGCATGATGACCAAGAAAATTATGCCAATAGATTCACCAGTTATCAAAGCTGGTCTATCAATAACTAATTCAAATTGGCTTCCAAATAAAAGATAATTAGCTGCTATATTTTTTTTGAATAAAATAAAGTCAATTATTTCAGAGAAGATAAGACTGATAATAATTAAATAAGAAACTGGCTTTGTAAGCCTATTTATTGTTTTACTAAAAGCCAATAAAAGCAAAGCTATAAAAACAGATGCAATTATTGGGAACCCAGGGATCAGCCAAGTAAGATTCAATAACATAGTTATCAAGCAAGCTTAGTTTTATAAGCAACTGTAAATTCTTTTAATGGTTCTCGAAGACCATCAATAAAAAAGTCCGTTGAATATAAAAAAATAATAATTAGATTAGCACTATTCATTTCATAAAGACATACAATATTTTTTTAGCAAGGAAGCGTAAAAAAAACAAGTTGTCAATTAATAGTCAAACAAAACTTAATAAGAAACAAAACCAAATATTTCTCACTTTCTAAAACTCATTTCTTTCTTTAAAGATAATCCATATAAACCGCTAATAAAAAATCAGTCTATATAATAATAGACTGATTTTTTATTACATTTTGTCTTATGAATTACATTAAAATTTACTAACTATAAACAGTCCAAGAGTATAGCAAGCTGAGGGAGGGGCAAAACTATCGCCAAATGGCTTATAATTTAACTTTAAAATGAGATTTTAAATTAAATGTCTAAGATTGATTCAGAGGTCAACAATGAGGGTGTCAATTCAGAGCTAGAGGATACACAAAACATTAAGCCTAAAAGCGGCCATGAACTAATTGGTCAAAGTCAAAATCTCAGTTCATATCCTAAATGGATAAATAATAAAGGCGAAGAAGTAAAACAAGTTTTTGGTTTTAATGAAAATGCTGAACTTGTTAATGCAAGAGTCGCCATGATCGGCTTTTTAATGCTTATCCTAACTGAATTAGCTTTTGGGGGAGAGCCAGCAACAGTTAAGATTTTTGGAATTAGCTAGTAGATAAAGATTTATATTATATTTATTCCATGAACTTGATTAATTATTTCAAAAACCATGTCTAAACAAACATTAATAGGTGTTTCATACGTGTCAGCTTGGATTATTATTTGGGGAACAATTGGTTCACTTATTGATTTTTATTTCCTTCAAAATACATATCTTCCAGGCTCATTTGGACAATTTTTAACATTCATAATTACAGCTTTTATCTCTTCCATAATCGCTATATTTTTATTTCCAGTAATAAATAATAAATTAATAAATTAATACCGATAACGCTCAACAACTTCAGAAGGTTTGTCATCAATTCCCGTCTGATAAAGGATCCACTGATTAGTTTCAATATCATGATCACAACCCAATCCCTCTAATTCTACAGATTTGAGTCGTAACTCATAGTGACATTGCTGATCAGCTTCGAAGGCGGATTTATAGCCAGTAAAAAAATATAAATACCCAACAATAATTCCTATTATAGATAGAAATACAATACTTATTTTCATAGTAGATAATAGATTATTAATAATATATTATCTATTTTAGTAGATTAAAAAAGTATTTATATTTTTTTTCTTTTACTGTTTCTACAGGTATTTCACATTCAGTCAAATCTTGATCATTTAAGCGATCTAATATACGAACCATATCGAGTGCAGATAGCTCCCCATTGCTTCCCCATTTGAGAGTCGTTTTTCGCTGTTGAGGAATCTTTTTCGACTTGTCCTCTTGACTGCCTTTTTTTTCCATTAATACGGAACTGCCTCTAATAAAACATTAAAATAAAGAGCTTCTAGATAAGAACTCAAGAAAAAATTCTTAGTCAAACTTTACTTTTTCCGTTAATAGTAATATTTTCCTATTCTCAATGATATCGCTACATTGTTGCCTATCATTAAAATATCAATCTTATAAAGAAACTAGTTTCGGCCAAAATTATAAATGAAATCTTGAAATGAAGGGTTATAAAAGTAAACAAGTACACTAATAACTAATAAGACATTCAAACCAATTACTATTGAACCTATAATAACTCTCTGACGTTTACCAGGTACTTTATATTTTAGTCCAGCTGGCAAGTTAACTAATACATCTGGATCATTAGAACTTGATCTTTTAAATTTACCACCTTTGACCTTATTGGCCTTAGAATCAATTTTGTTATTTTTTTTTGGATTAGAAGCTTTGGAGCCCATTTTTTTAGTTAGAAGAGTTCTTTATCTTTATAGTTCTAAGCTTACTTAGAGAAATCAAATAAAAAACTGTTTTGTTCAAGTTTTTCACATTAGCTTTTTCGCTTTATTGCAAATCAACAATCAAGTAGTAAATTTATTCATTATATTTAGCAATATTTCTTTATGGCATCAATAATACTTTCAACTTCCTTTCTCTTGAAATTTCCATTCATAGCCATTATTAAATTTGACTCTAAGCCAAGTAATCTAGTTTGACATGAAAAATTTTTCTTTATTGAAGCATTTTTTTGAAAATCATTTATTTTAAATAATGCTTGTTTGCAATACTTTATATCTTTATAGCAACTCTTTACGAACATATCAATTACAAGATGGTCTCTAGATTCATTTGCTAAAAGGGGATTGAAAGGTATAAATAAATATATAAAAAGAAAAGGTAAGAATTTAATTTTTTTAGATAGATAACTAATCAAAACCGAATCTCCACTAAAATGAATTAATATCTTTTCAGATATGGTTAAAAATTCTTGAGAGGACAAAAAGAAAGATTATTTTCTTAATCATACAAATATCAATAAAAAAAGGACTCTTTTTTAAAGAGTCCAGAATATAAAAGAAAAAGATAAGTAAGCAAAACAGCTTTTAAAGACTCATCCCTGAACACGGTCCTTAAACAATTTCCCTGCAGTAAAGGCAGGAACTCTCTTAGCAGGTATTGCTATCTTTTCTCCAGTTTTGGGGTTTAAACCCTGACGAGCAGAACGATCGCGTGGCTCAAAAGAACCAAACCCCAGAATGGAGACTTTCTTACCCTCCACTACAGAATCAATAATTGTATCTATGGCGGCATCAACTACCAGAGAGACGTCTGTTTTAGTCAGCTCTGTACGAGCTGCAACTAGGTTGACTAAATCTGCTTTGTTCATTGGAAAGATTGTATGTAGCAGGGAGTAAGAGGAGGAAACCAATATGGAATTAGTTTCCAAAAAACTCAATCTTGCTAATGGTATGGACCAAATCAGTTGCCTGCAACCCAAAGAGCTTGTGGCAGTGTGGCTTCTAAAAAATTTATATGCATTTTTTTCTTGATTAAACAATGCCTTAAAGATTGAAACTAATACCTTAAAAAAAAAACCAAGTTGACCATATACCGAAGAAGCTTGTCAGGGCAAGACTTCTGAAAGGATAAATTTTCACATTTATCATCATCATCTGCTATGAAGCCTGAAATTAATTATTTTTTCTAACAAAAACCATGCATTTAATTAAATTCACATGAATTAGCAAAGGTCTGCAGAACAGCACATTTATTGGTATTACAAAATAATATCGACACAAAAAAAGGCAGCGAAAAATGAAAAATCAGATTTTCCCAGTCTCTAGGAGATCTATTTTGGAGCTGTAATCACAAAAAAAAATAAAGTTTTTATCTTGACTCCATTTTCTAAATCCACAGAAGATTAGATGTTTATATTGAATTTGATATACACAGATCCAGCTAAAGTCTAAATCGCAAGAAATAAAGAAGTTTTCCAACAAAACCCATTTAGCATGCTTAAAAAAATAATCAAACGCTTAATAAAAGTTTCTTTAAAAATTGAATTAAATTTTTCAAAACTTGTAAAAACAAACTAAGCATATAACTTGTAGAGAAAGGTACTTGATTATTTCCATAAAGGACAAACACAATTGGGAAAAGTAAAAGTTGGTTCAGCATGGCCTTTGGGAAGCTCAATTACTCCTAATGGAGTGAATTTTTCTGTCGCAGCTCCAGAGGCAACAAATGTAGAGTTACTAATTTTCCAGAGAGAAGATGACGACGATGCAGTAGAAACAATAACCCTAGATCAAAAAAACAGGTCTGGAGATTATTGGCACGTAGAGATTGATGGACTAACTGAAGGCACTTTATATGGGTACAAAGTATCAATTGCCGAGCAAGCAGCTACCAAGAAAAATTTTGTTTTAGACCCATGTGCTAGGGCAATTACAGGATGGGGGAATTACATTCGCAATCAAGAAGAAAAAGTGAATACGGGTTTTAGTCATTACCTAAAGGGAGTTGTAACTAAAAGAGATTATTTTGATTTCAAATCTCATCCAAGGCCTAAACATCCATGGAATAAAACAATTATTTATGAATTACATGTTGGTGGTTTCACTAAAAACTCTGATTCAAATATTAGTGAAAGTAAGAAAGGTACTTTCATAGGTTTAATTGAAAAGATACCTTATCTGAAAGGTCTTGGTATTACATCTATTGAACTGCTGCCAGTGTTCGCTTTTGATAGTAGCGATGCGCCTAAAGGGCTTGTTAACTATTGGGGTTATAGCCCAATCAATTGGTTCACACCACATCAAGGTTTTGTAGATACTTGCAATCCATTAGAAGCAAGGAAACAATTCAAGCAGCTAGTAGAAGTTTGCCATGATAACGGTCTCGAGGTGTTAATCGATGTTGTTTATAATCACACAACTGAAGGGAATCAAAATGGTCCAAAAATAAGTTGGAAAAATTTTGGTTCAAAAACTTACTACCATCAAGATGACAATGGAAATTATCAAGATGTGAGTGGATGTGGAAATAGCATTGCCGCTAATCGGCCTGTAGTTAGAAGATTAATATTAGAATCATTGCGTTGTTGGGCAACCGAATTAGGTGTTGATGGATTTCGTTTTGACTTAGGTATTGCTTTGAGTAGAGGCGAAAATTTAATCCCTTTAGATAAACCTCCTCTATTTGAAGAAATCGAAGCAGATCCTGAGCTAAGTGATGTGAAATTAATCAGTGAGCCCTGGGATTGTGGAGGGCTATATAAACTTGGTGATTTCCCAGCAAAAAACTTTAGAACATGGAATGGTCATTTTAGAGATGATGTTAGACGATTTTGGAAGAGTGAGAAAAGCACAATTTGGCAAATTAAAGATAGACTAATAGGAAATAAATTACTCTATAGTAATAATTTAGCAAATATATTTAGTATTAATTTTATAACTTCTCATGATGGATTTACCTTAAAAGATCTAGTAAGTTTTAACAAAAAACATAACCATGCAAATGGTGAAAATAATCGAGATGGAGAAAACAATAATAATAGCTATAATTACGGGGTTGAGGGACCAACTACTAATAAATATATAAATAATTTAAGGCAAAAACAACAAAGAAATCTTCTAGCAACACTCCTTTTATCTCCTGGGATTCCTATGCTTTTAATGGGTGACGAAGTAGGCAGAAGCCAAGGAGGTAATAACAACACATGGTGTCAAGATAACGCACTAGGTTGGATGGATTGGAATCAAAAGAATTGGGACCATGGCTTAAAAGAATTTGTTTTAAAAATCATATCTCTTAGGAAACAACTACCTGAATTTTTCAGTCCTGATATTATTTATGATTCTCAAAAAAATAATACCAAAGTCAAAACATCTAAATTTTGGATCCAATGGCATGGCATAGAAGTTAATAAACCTGATTGGGGTGATTGGTCACATACTCTTGGCTTTAGTATTAATAAGAACAATGAAGGCTCCGCTATCTGGATTGGCCTTAATGCTTATAAAGAATCAATGCTATTTAACTTACCAAACCCAATTTCTCCATGGAAAAAATATATTGATACCTCTATGTTGAAAACTAAAAATATCTCTAAAAAACCTTTATTGAATCAATCAAACATACCTATTGAAAGCAACAGTCTTGTGCTTCTGATAGCAAGCGAGTATTCAAAAAAAATTAAGATATGAGAAAAAAATCAAGCGGGCGGCGGGAATCGAACCCGCATCATCAGCTTGGAAGGCTGAGGTTTTACCACTAAACTACGCCCGCGCTAGAACTTAAGATCTACTCACTTTTGGAGTAAAAGTTAATTTAGCTTCTTCCATTATTACCTTGCGAGTCCCATTATCCCAAAAAGAGTGAATAATTCCACATCGCTTTACGAAAGAAATAATCGCACAAGACTAATGATCTCTTATGCAATGGGAGATGCTGGAACGGGTTTAGCCGCAATACAACTAGGTACATATCTGTTTCTATTTTTCACTTGTGCTGCAGGCATTCCTGCATTTATTGCTGGCTCGCTGTTAATGGTTTCAAAACTTTGGGATGCGATAAATGATCCACTAATTGGATGGTTAAGTGATCACACAAGATCCAGATGGGGGCCTAGGCTTCCATGGATGATCGGAGGTGCTGTTCCCCTTGGTTTGTTCCTCGCCGCCATGTGGTGGGTCCCTCCGGGGGGAATCGCGACAAAAACGACTTATTACGTTTTTGCCGCGATATTCTTAATGACAGCCTATACAGCGGTAAATCTACCTTTTGCAGCATTATCAACAGAGCTAACTGAAAATACAGCTATTAGGACAAGGCTCAATGCCGCAAGATTTACTGGATCTATTTTAGCGGGAACCACTGGCCTAATAGTAGCTGCAGGCTTCTTATCTCAAGGAGTAGAAGGTTATACATCAATGGGCATAACAACAGGAATTATTGCTACTTTTACAACATTAATAGCCAGCTGGGGACTAGCCCCATTTGCCAAAAAAGCTAGAAAGCCAATTTCTCAATCTGAACCTTTTAACCAGCAACTAAAAAGAGTTTTAAATAATAAACTTTTCACACGAATTATTGCTCTTTATTTGCTTCTTTGGTGCGGGCTGCAATTAATGCAAACCGTTTCATTAATCTATCTTGAGCAAGTAATGCTTGTTCCAATAGAAATCTCAAAATGGATACCCATACCATTTCAAATTAGTACTCTAATAGGTCTACAATTTTGGAGTTTTTACTCCAATAGATACGGAAGAATATCAGCACTATTCAATGGAGGTAAAATATGGATATTCGCTTGCCTTATGGTTATGTTTATGCCTCCTTTAACTAGAGGAGTAAGTATTGATAACTTATTATTTTTCAGCAATATTGAAGGGATAAAGATGCTAATTCTTTTAATAATAATTATTTTAGTAGGATTTGGAGCTTCGACAGCATATCTTATTCCCTGGTCTTTACTTCCTGATGCTATTGATCAAGACCCGGAAAAACCTTCAGGAATATATACAGCATGGATGGTTTTTATTCAAAAAATTGGTATTGGTTTAAGCGTTCAATTCTTAGGTGTTCTTTTATCTTTAGCAGGATATAAATCATCAACTAATTGCTTATCAAGTATTGAAGACTTGAATCAACCTCTAACAGCGATTATTACTCTCAGGTTATGCATGGGATTGATACCTTCTTTACTAGTAATTGCTGGATTAATAACTATGAAACCCTGGCGAAGTTTAGATTTCCCTTCTGGAAGAGTAAGTCAATGAATTATTCACCTCGATGGTTAAGGAGATTTGTTAGTAGCACTTTAATTGGAGGTCAAGCCATTGCTTCAATAGCCAAAGGGAAAATCAATAAATCAGATTTAGTAGATCAATTGATGGAAGCAGGACCAGGAAGCTTCCTTATTGTTCTAATAACAGGCATTGCAGCAGGAACCGTTTTCAATATTCAGGTCGCCGCAGAATTGAGCAAACAAGGATTAGGTTCTGCAGTTGGAGGACTTCTCGCAATTGGCATGGCAAGAGAGATAGCTCCTTTACTTACCGCAACTCTTCTTACTGGGAAAGTTGCAACTGCCTATGCTGCTCAAATAGGGACAATGAAGGTTACTGAGCAAATTGACGCTATTACGATGCTACAAACTGATCCAGTTGAATATCTAGTTGTTCCAAGGCTATGCGCAATGGTTGTAATGGCGCCGATTCAATGCCTACTATTTTTTTCTATCGCTTTATTTAGTGGTCAATTAAGCAGCACTATTCTCTATCAAATTCCACCAAGCATTTTTTGGAATTCAGTAAGAGAATGGCTGATCACATCCGATCTTCCATTTATGCTAGTAAAAGCAGTGGTATTTGGTCTCTTAATCGCAATCATTGCTTGCGGATGGGGATTAACTACAAGAGGCGGGCCAAAAGAAGTAGGTTCAAGCACTACTGGAGCCGTAGTGATGACTCTCATAACCGTTTCTATAGTAGATGTTCTACTCACTCAAGTTCTTTTTGGCTAAAAACTATGACTTCTGAAAATCTACTTGATAAAAATAGTGTAATTTTATCCCCCTCTTATCGTTTACCCATCTTCATAATATTTGTCGGATTATTGTTTCTAACAACACCATTTCATCCATGGCCAACAATTATAATTAGTAGTTTTGGTTTTTTCCTATTACTACAATCTTTTACATTAAAACTAAAATTTACAAAGGAAGATTTAATTGTCATGCAACTTGGAAAGGAATTAAGAAGATTTCCTTTTAAAAATTGGATAGCATGGAGAATTATATTACCTAAATTGCCAGGTTTTCTTTATTTCAGAGAGGAAGCAAGCCCGCATCTATTACCAATACTTTTTGAGGTCAACTCATTAAGAGAACAGCTAAGATTAAGGGTAAAGGATTTAGAAATACAAAAAGAAGTAGACTGATCAAAATTAAAACTTAATTGAAGTTTTTGAAATATGGAATCCGAAGAAAATCTATTAAACGGAAAACAAAATTCAAAACAGACTAATTCTGGGGAAAACTCTTCTTCATTGAGTAACAAGCCTCAAAAGGATCCAGAGAAGCAAGCGAAATCACAAAATGTAATTAGCTCTGAAAAGAGCCAAAAAATCTCTATTGCAAAGACTCCACAGACTCCACAGACTCCACAGACTCCACAGACTCCACAGACTCAGTCCATCATTGACCTTGCTCTTAAAGATCTTCAAATTTCACGTGAAAAATTAGAAAAAGAATTAGAAGAACTTTCTAAAAAGAAAGCAAAAATTGATAATGAACTTAAAAGTTCATTTACAGGACAATCGGATGCGATCGCTAGAAAAGTTAGAGGATTTCAGGAATATTTAATTGGGGCCCTACAAGATCTAGCTCATTCAGCTGAGCAATTAGAGCTTGTCGTACCACCAGTAATAGTTAAGCCATCACCACTTGATGAAAATAAAAAAATTGAGCCTTCCAGAGAGCAAGAACCCATCCCCGCTGTTTCTGATACTTTCAAACCTGACGAGAATTTAATTAGACAATGCTTTAGTCAATTTCTAGAACAACCCGATTTCTATGCTGAGCCTTGGAAGCTTAGAAGGAGTCTTGAAAACATTGATATTGAAATGCTTGAAGATTGGTTCTTCAGTATGGGTGGTAGAGGCGCGCAACCAAGCCGAGGGAACAGATCAAAGAATGCTTTAGTTGCAGCAGGTATTATTTCAATTTTAGGTGAGTTGTACGGAGAACAATTTCAGACTTTGGTGTTAGCAAGTCAACCAGAGCGCCTAGGAGAATGGAGAAGATGCCTCCAAGATGCATTAGGACTTAATCGTGAGGATTTTGGTCCGAATAGCGGGATAGTCCTTTTCGAGAGATCCGATGGACTAATTGAGAGAGCAGATAGACTTGAAGAAAGAGGTGATTTGCCTTTGATAATTATTGATGCAGCAGAGATAAATGTTGAAATTCCCATTCTTCAATTTCCTATTTGGATCGCTTTTGCAGGAAGTCCCAACGAAATATATGAAGAAGATGCATTAATATAAAAATTCCTATTGATATTATTTTGAGTCTATTAATTTTACTTTTAGGATATTTATTTGGATCTTTTCCTAGTGGTTATTTAGCTGGGAGGCTTGCTAAAGGAATTGATATTCGTTCATTAGGATCTGGGTCCACAGGAGCAACAAATGTATTAAGACATATTGGAAAGCGTGCGGCAATTACAGTCTTTCTACTAGATGTTTTCAAAGGGGTTATAGCTATTTTATTAGCAAAAAATTTCCTACTAAATGATTCATGGCAAGTTGCTGTGGGTCTATCAACTTTAATTGGCCACATCTGGCCTATCTGGCTTAATTGGAAAGGTGGTAAAGCTGTAGCAACAGGGCTAGGGGTATTCCTTGGTATTTCATGGCAAGTTGGACTCGCCACATTAGGTATCTTTATCCTAGTTATTACATTATTTAGGATAGTATCACTCGCAAGTGTTAGTGCTGCACTAGCTCTACCTTTAATAATGTATTTAAGCTTTAAAACTACAAATATTTCCTTACCATTTTTAGTTATTTCACTAGTAGCTATGTCTTTAGTAGTTTGGAGACATCGAGAAAATATAGTTAGACTAATCCAAAGGAAAGAGCCAAGAATTGGTCAGCGATAAAAAATTAAATAGCAACTTTATCGCATAAACTTTTGAAAACATATGCAGGATTATCTGATTTAGTAATTAATCTTCCAACAACTAATTTTGAAGCTCCCATCTTGATAGCTTCAGATGCATCAGAAACTCTAGATTGATCGTTGATATCTGAACCTAATGAACGTATCCCAGGAGTTACCAACTCAAATGTCTCAGGATAAACTTCACGAAGAAATTGTACTTCTCTAGGGCTACAGACACATCCTCCTAGACCAGACTTCGACGCTATATCTGCTAGATGCTTAACACGTAGATCTATTGATTGATTAATCAATAGATCACTAGCAAAACTTTCACTGGTCCAACTGGTCAAAATTGTAATTCCCAACAGTTTTGGAGGCATTAAATTAACTTTGGCGGCTCCTTCATGTGCCGCTTCATTGGCCATCTTAAGAGCCTTTATTCCTGAGCAAGTGTGCAAAGAAATAAGTTCAGCACCAGTTTGAGATGCAGCGAAACATGCTCTAGCAACTGTTGTAGGAATATCGTGAAATTTAAGATCTAAAAATATTTTTTTTCCCATCTGTTTTAATGTTGACAATACGTCTGGACCTTCACTAACAAACAACTCGAGTCCCACTTTAACCCAGATAATTTCAGGTATTTGTTCAAGTAGATTCAAAACATTACTCTTATCCATACCATCTAAAGCAACAATTATTTTTTCATTTGGTTTATTTATATTTTTCATAAGAATCTATCAATTTGAAACACGAACAAATTTTTTCTTTCCTACTTGCAAGATTTTTCCTATTAGATCATCTGGAGTATCAAACTCTAAATTAGGATCCATAATTTTTTCCCCATCAATCCTTACTGCTCCTCCAAGAATTTGTCTTCTTGCTTCACTGCTACTTGAACACATTTCTATTTTACTAAATAAATAAAATGCTTTAGCTGGAAAATTCACATTAGATATAGAGGCTTCTGGAATTTCCTCAAGAGAATCTTGAGTACCTAAAACTAATTTTTCAGAATTAAATTGAGCTTTTTTTGCGGCCTCAATTCCTTTAAAATTAGCTGTTATTTTTAAAGCCATGAATTTCTGAAGCTCTCTTGGGTTGGGACTTAAATCTTTTAAGTTTTCATTAGTTAGTAAATTTAAATAACTTAAAACTAAATCATCTGGAACCTTTTCTAATTTGGAATACATAGACAATGAATCCTCATTTATTCCCACAATATTATCTAAGCTTTTACTCATTTTTTGTGTCCCATCTAGCCCAACTAAAATGGGTAAAAGCATTCCAAATTGCGGTTTCTGTCCAAAAGATCTTTGCATATCTCGTCCCATGGCAATATTAAATTTTTGATCTGTACCACCAAGTTCTAAATCAGAGCTAATTGCAACTGAATCATATCCTTGAAGAAGTGGATAGAGAAATTCGTGAAGAGATATAGGAGTCCCAGATTTATATCGATTACTAAAATCTTCTTTGGCCAGCATTTGACCAACTGTTGAATTTGACAAAAGCTCTATAACTTTAGACAAATTAAGATTTTCAAGCCATTCACTATTTCTTCTAATTTCTAAGCGACCAGGAGTTAAGAAATCAAGTAATGAATCCTTAGGATCTTTACCTAAACCCAATTGTTCAAGATAATTCAATGCATTTGATTCAACCTCACCTTTTGAAAGCTGAATTCTAGTTTTACTTTTTCCTGTTGGGTCTCCAATCCTTGCTGTAAAATCTCCAATTATAAGTACTGCCGTATGTCCTGCATCTTGAAAAGCTCTTAATTTTCTGAAAAGAATACTATGACCTAAATGAATATCAGTCCCTGTTGGATCAATTCCAAGTTTTACACGTAAAGGATGTTTTTCTTTAGCAGAAAGTTCTAATCTTTTAAGAAAGTTTTGATCTGGATCTGCTGAATTATCCCAGGGGAACAAATCCTCTAAACCTCTAGAAACCCAATCTGGCAATTCATCTGATTTGTTAAGCATAGTCTAAATATTAAAAAAGTTAATAATCATTTATCCAGTTCTGATTTCATTCTCATCAAAGTTTTATTCATCTGATCAAACATTTGATCTGGAGTGATTCCAAATTGATTAAGCTGAGTCTTTAACTGCTCTACTGTCATTTTTGCCTGAAAATCTTCTGAAAGCTCAAATCGTTTCATAAAAACTTTATACCTCTCCATTAAATTCTCCATAGTATCAATAAACATCACTTTGCCTTCTCTATCAAATTTTCCATAACCAGAGCCTAATTGCATAAGATTCTGATAATCAGTAAAGAGTTTTTTTGCCTCCTCCTGAACAATTTCAGACTCAAAAAAACTCATACCTTTAACCTGTGTTGAAAGATCAATTGAACAATCTTGAATTCAATGAATAGATTTAATTATATCATTGAAATCTTTTATCAAGCTTAAACCATTTCCACCCAAAAACATTTGTTTAGAGAGTGTAAATAGCCACACCTGCAAAAAAATATAATTCTTACTCAAGTTAAATAAAAACTTGCTAATGAAGAAAAACACTTTTTATTTGAGCTTGACAAGCTAAGCTCACGGTGACATCGATCAAAATAATATAATATTTTTTATATTATAACAAAATACTACTTAAAATTATTTTTTATTTTAACCTTTTTAACATGGTAAAATACCAACGCCAGTATGATTTATTTAAACATAACGATATCAATGTCTCAGAGATAAAGATTCTTCAAGATATATTTATCGACAAAAAAATAATTAAGGAATGGCAAGAGAAAATCATTAATCATCAATCAACCATTTTTAAATACGGCTATCAGGATATAAATCAATCATCGCTATTTGAGCCTAATTCAAAAGAGTTAAACAAATCTTTCAACCCAATGGATCTTAGTCCTTTACCTTTAAGTTTTTGGAGGTGGCCAAAGGCAATGCATAAAGGGGCTGCGATTTATTTTGTAATGGATAATATTATAGATTCTGATGAAAATATAATTTTATATATTGGAGAAACAATTGCCGCAGAAAAGAGATGGAAAGGTGAACACGACTGTAAAAATTATCTATCAAGTTATTGTGATTGTCTACAAAAAGCAAATATGTCAACCAAGTTAAACATTCGTTTTTGGCTTGATGTTCCAAACAAAACCAAGGAAAGAAGAAAATTAGAACAGGAGCTTATCCAAGCTTGGCTTCCACCATTTAATAAAGAGACAAGAGAAATATGGGCAACACCATTTACTTCTCAAATCAATTAGAAAAAAATTGTTATCATAAATACAAGTATAAAAATTAAATGCACATTTCAGCAGTCTCTAAAGACATTAACGAATGGTCAGGATCAGTACTTATTGCCGGGATTTTAGAAGGAACAATCGAAAGCCAAAAAAATTTATTTAAGACAATAATAAAAGATACTTTTCTGAATCAAAGGTTTAATGATTCAAAATTCGAAGGCAAAAAGAATCAGACATTATCAATTGAACTCATAGAAGGCAAAATAAAAAAAGTAATCTTTGTTGGTTTAGGCGAGGCCGCAACTCTTCGAATTGATGATCTAAGGAAGGCAGCTTCAATCTGTACTCGTCAAGTTTCTGGTTATGAGAGAAAATTAGGAATATTTTTTCCTTGGGATGCATTTGACCCTTCCTCAGCCGCATCCGCAGTTGGAGAAGCAGTTCGATTATCGTCTATTAAAGATCTTAGATTCAAATCAGACTCAAAAGAAACTACTCCAATTGATGAAGTTGAATTAATAGGATTGGATTCCACAATCACTAAATCTACCATTGCTGAAATAAATCCAATTTGCGAGGGAGTTAAATTTGCACGAGAACTTGTTTCAGCCCCCCCCAATGTTCTTACACCAGATCAAATGGCAAAAGAGGCTGAAAAATTAGCAAGTGATTATGATTTAGATTTAAAAATTCTTGACAAAAAAGAGTGTGAAGAAAATGAAATGGGAGCCTACTTAGCGGTTGCTAAAGGATCAGATCTAGAGCCTAAGTTTATACACTTAAAATATTCTCCAAAAACTGCAAAACGCAAAGTCGTATTAGTCGGTAAAGGTTTAACCTTTGACTCTGGCGGATACAACTTAAAAGTAGGTGCTTCTCAAATTGAAAAAATGAAGTACGACATGGGAGGGAGTGCTGCTGTCCTTGGGACAGCAAGAGCCATTGCGGAGCTAAAACCAAACAACACTGAAGTTCATTTTATAGTTGCTGCTTGTGAAAATATGATTAATGGTTCTGCATTGCATCCTGGAGATATCATCAAAGCCTCGAACGGAAAAACCATTGAAGTAAACAATACCGATGCAGAGGGAAGATTAACTTTAGCTGATGCTTTGGTTTATGCATGCAAACTTAAGCCTGACGCCATAGTAGATCTAGCGACTCTTACTGGAGCTTGCGTGATTGCTTTAGGAGATGAAATAGCAGGTTTATGGACTGACAATGATCAGCTATCTGAACAATTAACTAAAGCTGCAAGTAAAACCGGAGAAGGTATTTGGAGGATGCCTATGCAAGATTCATACAAATCTGGAATCAAATCATCTATTGCTGATTTGCAAAACACAGGTCCTAGGCCAGGGGGATCAATAACTGCTGCATTGTTTCTAAAAGAATTTGTGAACTCAAGCATTCCATGGGCTCACATTGACATAGCAGGTACCTGTTGGACCGAAAAAGATAGAGATATAACTCCAAAGGGTGCAACTGGTTATGGAGTAAGAATGTTGGTTAATTGGATAAAAGAAATGAGTCTAAACGCAGATTAATATATTCACTTTAACGCAAGGATTGAAAATGTATATTTAGGATCTTTGGATTAAGTAATTAATTACTATTTATAGTCTCCCCATACCTTTTTTAGTCTATTATCTCTACCACAACTTGTTCTATAGAAATTATATTTAAGAGGATTTTTATCAGCAAAGTCCTGGTGATAATTCTCAGCTATCCAAAAGGGTTTTGAATCAAGAATATCAACCTTTAATTGATCTAAGGGTACATTTAATCTAACAGAAATATTTTCTTGACTCTCTTTTGCCGCTTGCTCTTGTTCTTTGTTAGATGTAAAAATAACAGGTTTATATGAATCACCTCTATCACAAAATTGTCCATTATTGTCAAAAGGGTCAACATTAAACCAATACTGCTTTAGTAAATCTTTATAGCTAATAATATCAGAATCAAAACTAACTTTAACAACCTCTTGATGCCCACTATGATTTTCATATGTGGGATTAGTCAAATCTCCTCCAGAGTATCCACTTTCAGCAGAAACAACTCCATCAAGTTTCCCTAAATCATGCTCTAGACACCAAAAGCAACCTCCTGCAAAAATAGCCTCCTCTGATTCAGCAGATACTTCTAAAGGGCAAGCTATTAATAATTGCAATAGCATGCAAGCTAGTATTATTCTTCTTATGATTTTATTCATAGTAGTTACTGAACGAATAAATCCAGAATATCGTTTGATGCTCTATCTGTAACTCCAGGTTTCCCTAATTTATCTTTCAATTTTTTATAGCCAAGCATTATGCCTTCTTTTGTCGAACTATCCTCTATGATTTTTATTGCTTCATTAAAAATTTTATCAGCTTGAAAATCCTCTTGTATAAACTCTGGTATTAACATTTTATTTAAAAGAAGGTTAACTGGTGAAATATATTTAACATTAAATCTCAAGAAATATCTTGCAAAGAAAGCAGTAACTCTGCTTACTTTATATCCAACTATTTGTGGAACTGAGTTTAGAGCTAATTCCATATTTATCGTTCCAGACTTAGCTAAAGCTAAATAAGCAGCCGAAAATAAAAATGGCTTAATATCATCAACTTCATTCGACAAAATAATTCTTCCTGATATACCATATTCCTTTAATGAATGATTTAGAATCTCATCAAATTCTTTTAAACCAGATGGTATGAGAACAGTAATTGAAGGGTCCTTATTTTGGAGTAATTTAGCGGCTTTTAGTAATGTAGGTAAAATATATTTAAGCTCTTGTTTTCTAGATGCAGGTATAATAAGAAGTACTTTCTTTTCAGAGGGTAATCCTATTTTCCTATATGATTCCTCTTTAGTCGGAGTATTTCTATAGAAATCCAACATCGGATGACCGACGAATTTTACAGTTCCTCCTTTATTTGAATAAAATTTAGCTTCCTCCTCAAAAATGGCTAATATTTTATCTGTAAAACTAATCAAATCGGTTGTACCCGAATCACCCAGTCTCCATGCCCATTCCTGAGGCGCAATATAATAAATTATTGGAATATTAGGAAACTTTTTTTTTACTTTTAATCCTAGTCGGATGTTTGGGCCCATATAGTCAATTAAAACAACTGCATCAGGAGGACAAGAACTTAAGTAATTGTCTATTTTTGATTGTGCATTTAAAGTTGGAAGAACGTAAGGAAGAGCTTCTAAAAAACCAATAGCACCTATTGAAGAAGTATTAGAGATTAACTTTGCTCCAGCTTCTCTCATCCTTTCTCCTCCTAAAGCAATTATCTCTAATGCAATGTTTCTTTTTTCTGCATTAGTCTTTAAAGCTTTTATTAGTAAACTCCCCTGCAAGTCTCCAGAGACTTCACCAGTACTGATTAATAACTTCATTATTTTTTTGACATAATAGAAGGCATTGGTCCTCTTCTCCCTTTCCCAATAGAGAGTTCTACAAATCCACATAACCTTGCAGAAGATTGGAATAAACTTTCTTGTCTTGCAATTTTTAAACTATCAGAAATTACATATTCAGATTTAAATAATAAGTTCCAAATTCTTTTCAATTGTAGATATTCTTCTTTACTTTCTTTATCTATATTTTTTCTTTTAATTCCAACCTTGTTAAGACCTCTCAATCTACCAGGATGACCTTCTGCTAAACAATATGGAGGAACATCTCGATCAACTCTTGTCATACCTCCAACCATTGCTAAATAACCAATGTGGACAAATTGGTGAATCCCTAAGCAACCTCCAATGACAGCTCTATCTTCAACTAAAACGTGACCTGCAACCTGCACGCTATTAGCTATAACTATATTGTTTCCAATCTCACAATTATGTCCTAAATGTGAATAGGCCATCAACAAGTTTTGATCCCCAACTATAGTTTTCTCCCCTTTAAACGTAGCCCTATTAACAGTCACACATTCTCTAAACGTATTATTATCTCCAATTAAAACATCAGTAATATCTCCTTTATATTTCAAATCTTGGGGTTCTAGTCCAATACATGTTCCTGGGAAAATTTTATTATTTGATCCTATTTTGACTTTTCCCTCAATAATTACATTTGGTCCTATCCAAGTATTAGGACCAACAATCACATTTGGACCAATAACAGCTCCTGAACCTACACATACACCTTCCCCAAGTTCAGCTTTCGAAGAAACGTCTGCAAAGGCATGAATCTTAACTTTGCTATCTCCGATTGAGCTATCAGAAGATCCAAGTTCACTCATTATTTTAATCCACTAGAGAGAACATCAAATCTCCAGAACAAACCAAATGATCATCAACCTTTGCTTCTCCCCTGACTTTCCCGAATCTTTTCCTTTTTATGCTTATCAATTCACAAGAAATTAATAATTGATCTCCAGGGACAACTGGACGCCTAAAACGAACTGAATCAATACCCGCAAAAACAAACAGTCCTTTTGGAAGATCAGGCATTTGAGAAACAATCAAACCACCAACTTGAGCCATAGCTTCTACTATTAAAACTCCTGGCATTAAGGGTCTTTCAGGGAAATGGCCTTGAAATTGAGGCTCGTTGAGAGTGACATTTTTTATTGCCACAGCTTTCTTCCCTGGATCATGTTCTATCACTCTGTCAACAAGCGCAAAAGGGTATCTATGTGGCAAAAGCCCCATTATTTGCTCGCTATTTAAAACAAGATGCTTGGAAGGAGAAATGTCAGTCAAAATCAGATTAAATTAAGTTAATACGTTTTGAAGAGAAGCTGCAAATTCAGCATGAAGAGAGTGAGACCCTCTATAAACAAAAATTTGCGCTCTTGGTAATCCAACAAAAGCTAAATCTCCAATCAAGTCAAGCAATTTATGACGCACTGGCTCGTTTGAAAATCTCAAGGGTGGATTTACCCAAGAATCACCATTACAAACCAAAGCATTTTCAAGTGCTCCTCCTTTAATTAAGCCAGCTTTCTTTAATTCTTCTAGCTGATCAAGAAAGCCAAAAGTTCGTGCAGGTGCAATTTCTTTAACAAAATTATTTGGAGACAGCTCAATAGAAAACATTTGCTGTCCAATTGCCTTGTATGGGAAATCAATTAAACCTATTAATTTCAATTTTGTTGATGGGATTGCAAAAATCACACTTTCTCCTTTATTGACAAAAATTGGAGATCTTATTTCGGGTCTTGGTTTAGGAGATGTGATGGAATTAATCATTCCAACTTTTTCAATTTCCTCTATCCATCCAAAAGCAGAACCATCAAGTAGAGGAATCTCACTGCCAGTTATTTCTATATGTGCATGAGTTAGACCTACACCAATTAATGCAGCCAAAAGATGTTCAACAGTAGATACTTTTTTCCCCCTTAGATCAAGTGTTGTGCATAAAGGAGTATTCCTTACTTGCGAAATATCTATAGGAATAACTTTCTGAGGTTCCTCTGCCAACGAAACATGAAATCCAGCTAATTGTGTTGGTTTGATAATAACTTTACAATCAAGACCTGTATGCAATCCAATACCATCCTTTTGAATTTCATCTTGAAGCGTCCAACCTTCTTCGTAATTTTCGGGGAAGGAAAACACTAGAATTTCCAGCCAATTCCAATGTTATATCGCCAATTACCACTAAAATCTTGACTCGCTGCCTCTATCCGTATTGGGCCTACAGGTGTATTAATCACAGCTCCAGGTCCAATAGAAAAACCAGATCCTGGTTTTTCTAGAATCTTACCGGGCTTCCCTGGGACATTTGATTGAGACCCAAAATCAGATCCTGCATCAACAAATAGAACTCCGGAAACTAATCTCCAAATAGGAAATCTGTATTCTCCGGTTACTTCTCCAAAATTTCTTGCAACACCTAGATCACACGAGTTCCATCCTCTAACAGAGCTAGATCCTCCTAAGCAAAATGCTTCATAAGGTGGAAGATCTCCAATAATTGTTCCAATCTTTGCTTGGAAACCTATAGATTGAGGG
>QCJZ01000013.1 GCA_003215695.1 Prochlorococcus sp. AG-409-J03
GTACAGTTGGGTTAATTAATAACTAATAATGCAAAGGATACTAATTACCGTTGGACTTGTAATCGCTTCGATTGGCGTTCTATATCCCTATTTTAACAAATCGGGTTGTGAAGATTACCTGGGGACATCATTCTTAGAGGTGAGAACTCAACTTTCTATTTCCCAGTAGTTAGCTGTATTGCCATTAGCCTGCTTCTTACAGTCATTCTTAATTTGTTCCGATCGTCCTAGCATCTACCATGACTAGAGAGGCTAATAAAATCAATCTTTTTCCATAACCAATCTGATAACTAGGGAGTAATACTTGAGTAATAACCGAGGTATCAAAATTAGATAAGATCAAGTAGAACAATGGTATCCGAATAGGAGGCTTATGAAACTAAAAACTCCGTTCTCTGTCATCAAAGATGCCTTAAGTGATATTCAAGTGATGCATGATTTCAATTACATCATTCCTCCTGAAACTAGAGAAGAGTTTTGGGAAAATGAATGCGGTCTACACCCAACGAACTCAAGCTGCACGACGTATGAAGTGTAAACAAAATTATTTGTACATATCTTGGTGATTTAAGAACAGAGTCTCTTCATCAACAATCTGGCTCAGTCTTACGAACTGATGCCCCCCTAGATCATGAAGGGGAAGGTCGAGATTTCTGTCCTACAGATCTAGTAGCGACAGCATTAGGGACGTGTCTACTAACAGTGATGGGTATTAAAGCGAAAAAGGAAAGGTGGTCATTAGATGGTCTAAAAGTAGAGGTTAATAAACAGATGTCTAAGCTTGGTCCCAGGAAAATCGATACCTTGGTAGTTAATATTTTCCCTCCATCAAATCTGACGGGTGATCAAATGAAGGGATTAAAAACAGAAATAAAAGATTGTCCTGTATTGAGAAATATTCAGAGTTCGACAAACATTAATCTTCAATGGAAACAACAGTAAAGGAGGATTTACAATGCGTTTAAATTTTGTTCCTACTCATGTTTTCCGTGAGACACCTCAAGTATCCTTCTTCGATGCAGGTATCAAAGGTTCTAATGGGTCGGATGTCGTAATTCATCATGGCAATGCAACCTCACCACCAAACGATGGGGCGTTTGAGCAGTATTACGTACATCAACATCAGATTGATCACAATTTAGTTATTGAAGGTAGTCGTGTTTTTACTTTGATCAATCCTGAATGGGATGAACCACATCACATTATTTTCTTAAACCGCGCGATGGGAGCACTTCAAATTCCTATAGGAACATATCATCGATCAATCTCTAATAAAGAAGGAAGTACTGTTCTAAACCAAGCCGTAAGAGATGAAAAATTTAATCCTGAAGATGAATTTATACCTGTTAGTTTAAGAGATAGAGAAGATCTGCAAACAGCTCAAAAGAAAGTTCCTGTTTACTGGATTTGGGAAAAAAACCAAATCAAAAGGATTAAGTTTGAGCCAATTCAATCTAGAGAAAAGATTTCTTAAGCGGATTAAACTTCTGTCATAACACAAGCGAAGCCACCACCACACATAGTGCTTCAAGAATCGAAGCAAGTGATTTTCTACTTGAAAAACCAAGGGAAATTGTGTTCCTAATTGTTAGCTAAAAATTCAATGTATTTTTTCAATGTATATCCATGACAATCGCAAGGGTATTTGGCTTGTAGGCCTACAGCATCATCTTGACCTCTAAATCTTCGACAATTACAAACAAGGTCAATATCGGTTCCAGCTTGAAACTCTTTAACTATTGCTTCAAACCACTTTTTAGCTGCTTTTGGAATATTTCGATCTTCATGCCAACTTTGCCAAACCAAACTATCAAACATTTTTATTCCCTCTTCCCTTACAACTCCATCGATTCTGTCGAAAGGGTTTCTTACAGGGCATTTTTGTTCATTTATAAAAAATCTCTTTGGTGATTTTGGTCCATGGTTCCATGAACGCTTCTCCATGGAGCCAAACACCTCTATTTGGTCAAAATATTTCTTTGGATGGACTTCAGGGGCATTCATATTTCGCTTTTATCAATATTTTGATCCATAGAATGGGGCCCATGCCCCCTAAAAAATCAACTGTGAAGCTAGATTAAATATACCAATCGGGATACTCCCCTTGGACTGATCCCCGGAAAAACCATCTTTTTTGATACCAGCAAAATACTCAATTAAAAATTCTTCCTGGTTTACATGGTCTTCCAACTTAAGCATCGGTGTCTTCTACTTGCTCAGTTTTAGCATCTTGATTTGATTTGTCTTTAGAGCAACCGAATTCACTCCAACCCCAAGCAAGAGATGAGCCAGCAATAACTGAAAGAGCAAAAACTAATGGAATAACCTTTTTCAATTTGAACTTGTAAGTAAGTTCAATATATTAAATGCATTTTTCTGTAGCCGTTAAATCCAGTCCAATCAAATTGAACATTCATTAATGAGTTACTCCGCCATCAATGATGGTGATATTGGTATCTGTTGAATTTGCCCAACGTAATTTGCTTAATTCTTGATATTCCGAACTATTGAAAGCATCAATTGCAGCTTGCTTTGAGGGGAACTCAATTATGACTCCTAATTTCCCACCCTTTCCTTCAACAGTTTCGGCTTCCATATCTTTGGCAAAAACTGAACCACCTACCGATTCCACCCAAGGCTGAAAGGCTTCAACATATTCAGCAAAAGCTGGATTCGTAACCGTGGTAGTAACAAGCCAGAGACCCTTACCCATAAAACAAAAAATAATTCAAGAAAGTTTCACATACTCCATCTACTTTGTATATAAATATGTGAGAACCCTTTAACTTCCCTTATTCCATCTGACTTTTGGTTCAGCTTTGATCTCATTCCTGACACATATCTTACACAAACAGCTATGTCAGCAAAAGGTATTCAGAAAGACAGGCTGGGGAACCTGTCTCTGACTCATCGGGGCGACAGGATTCGAACCTGCGACCTAATGCTCAAAAAGCAAACTGATATTTAAATCTTAAGTGAAGGCGATAGAAATGCAGCATGATGGGTTAAATAACATCTATTAATTGATGACTAATCAAAACAAAGTGACATGGGAACCAACAGATCAGCAAGTCGATCAAATAATTCTTCCCGCCATGCAAGGGATAGCACAGCAATGCGCTGGTTATATTAATGAACTTCAATGTCCCCCAGAATTTATTGCGGTCATGCTTAGAGATGTTGCTGATGCATTCGTGAACCCATCGCCCCAAGACGAAAGTAGTTGTGATTGTTGTTAATTAATTAACTTCTCTTCAACACATAGCTATTAATTGAAAATGTTTTAGAGGTAACTTCCATGCAGATTTCCAGAAGACAGTTAATCAAATAATGACTAATTCAGTTGAATTATTTTATCTCGTTAGGGAATGAACCTGCAGAGGTCCTTAGTTTCAAAACAGAAGAACAAATAGAAACAGCCTTAATCCCCTAATGGCAGAAGTTTAAACAATGAAACTCTTACTGTTAAATAAAGCAATTAAGGAAGAACAAGACGAAAATGATAGGAGACCAAATCAAGTTATAAATCCTCTAAGGTTCTGGTATAAACACAAAGAGTATTAACTCCAATTTCAAGGTCAAGATTATTAGCTATTGAATAAGTAATAGATAAGTTCTTATACGAATGAATGCTGATAAGGAGCTAAAAGACATATTGCATATGGTAGTAAAGAGTGCAGTTTCAAGAATAAAAATCTTAAAAAGTCCTGCTGATCGTCGCTGTTTATTCCATGAATACAAGGAATGGCTAGGAGAAAGTATTGATGATGAAGTTTTAGCAATTCCCACAGAGATAATTCAAAACGAACTAGATATATAAAATCAACTCAAAAGGAGTACACAACACTCTAGGGTCAAGTCTTAAGAAGATTAGGCTTTTAATTTGCCATTAGAAAATAAAAGAAAGGGAAGTATCCTCATTTGTTGAAAGGTTTCAATAAGAAGGTAAAGGTTGATGGAAATAACAATACACAAAATTCTTTTTATTCCTCTCGACATATCTCAACTAAAAACGAAGGGAAAGGAGCTGAAGTAATCGTTACTAAGAAAGAAAAAAAAGGAAGAGATGAAAAAGGAGAACTCGTAAGAAAGAAGTAGCAATAGTAAATAGCTCTATTTCCTAATGATGTTTCTACTTTGTAATACTATAAAGCTTCAGCAACTCTTGGTTCTTTATGCTTTTGACCTAAACAAATCACAGAGTTAGCGACAGGAAATAATTTCTTTTCTAAATGAGCTATTGAAATTCTTTTTGATTCTGTCATTTCTTCTGTATAGAAATTCACAGGGTGAGAAAAATACTGATTGTCTCCACTCATTAAAAATCACAAAACATTTCTCTCTTATAAAAGTGTATTAATAATTTGATTGCATTAATGACTACACAATCAAATTAACTATTCAAAATCTATTTTCACTTCTTCTTTCATATCCCTATCTAGGTCGGGAAGATTACGCTCTATCCAATGAGATTTATTATCAACACCAGCCGCAGTTGCATAATTCATAATGTGCTGATCAACTTGTTTATAAATATCATGTAGATTTAAGTCCTTACTAACACCATGCGCTATCTCAGAAATCTGTTGCTCTGTTAAGCAATGATCAAGATGTAGTAAATCACAACAAGGAATTCTTTTTTCTATCAACTCGTTTATGTTGATTTTAATTTCGTAATCTGGATGAACAGTCATGTTATGAAAGATCTTTTAAATATTTTTAATTCAATTTTAATATTATTTTTAAATTTATCGTTGATCCCAGACAGCATCAAATTGATTCGCTACTATTTTTAAATTTGATTTGGGATAGGCCTGACATAAAAGGACATAACCTTGATCTTGCAATTCACTCTTCAATCCCATTGCATCCATATCGACAGAACCTTCTTTAAGAAAGGCGGCACATGTACAACACATACCTACAAGGCAAGAACTGGGTAGCTCAATATTTGCATCTGCGGCAGCCTCTAATACAGTCTGGCCTGACTTGCAATTGAAACTTTTCTGAACTTGATCAATCTCGATAGTTATCTTGAATAAGAGATCAGACACTTTAGCCAAGACGAACCTTGGCTTATTATGGCTTATTTGTTACACGAAAGGAAACCTTTTTATACGTTAGTAATCTTATATTTTAGTAATCAGCTAGAAAAGCAAAAATAAAAGTAATCGTCAAAATCAAGAAACATGATACGTCTATTTTAGATGGCTTTAGTAAAAAAGAAAATCAATAGATTATTAGAGACATAATGAGCAAAGGAATAAGCAATAAAAAGGATAAGATCTAGTTATGAGAAAAAAATTTGTCCCCTAGAAGGGCTTGCCTTGCAGTAGCAATTTTGTCTGCACCTCAGACTATTCTATTTGCTATTAATTCTGTAAGATTATCTTCTTATATAGTTCTTTTATTATACCCATACTCATTAATTGGCCTCTTGTTAAATGGTTAGATGATCGGCAATGGTACAGAAAATGGAAAAGGGAAGAATAAAGAGATCTTTTTAAGCTATAGAAAACCCTATGGTAATAGTTAGGACTTAGCTTAGAAATTGATAAACAATAATCAATGGTCCGTTGCTATACAGAGTTGTTCACTATTTTTAAATCCATCAGGGATAGGAAAGTCTTCTTGTATTTGTTTTAAACGTTTTTATAAATAGTTTCTTAGTTGGGATCATTACTTTTATAGGCGTTGTAGTTTTGCCTTTCATAATCTTCTTCTTTTACTAAGTCTTCTACTTGCTTAATAAGTTATCTAAAATATCTGCACCTAGAATCTGTTCTTTAGAAACTTCGCTGCTATGAGAATCAGCGTAATGAATAATCCCTTCGCAGGTATAAAGCCATTATTTTCTTTCTAGTGGATCTAATGCGATAACTTCTTTAACTATAAAATCTCGTATAAGTTTCAACTTGACTTCTAAGTCGTTAGTATCAATCACAAAAAGAAAAAGCTTATGGACCTAATTCTAGATTGCTATCATACATAGAAATGTATTAGCCCGAACTACATAAGAACAATTAACTGTGTTAGTGTATATAAACGTTCAGCTAATTAGAGGCCGCAGCAAGACTCAAGCCATGGAACGGGGACTTGAGCATTACAGGAGAAAGAACAATGACTGTTCTTACATATCGTGGTAAAAAGTACACTCAAAACAAAGAGGCTTCTCAACTTGAGGAGCCAGTTCTTCTTAAATACCGAGGGCTAGAAGTTTTGAGTAAAAGGATCCATGAAGCTATTTCAGCAGAAATGGCCTGATTTCTTAAATGAATATCTTTTTCAAAAAAGGAGTCCATAAGGGCTCCTTTTTTATTTGCAGAAATTTATTTCATAAAACAACTAGGAAGGGAAAAAACATGAATTCCAGTATTTCTTAGAAATTATGTAGAGAGATTAGATAGCGGAGAAAAAATTTATCACTTTATAAGATGCTAGGCCACTTTTACAAAGAACATAGTAGTTGAATCTTTTAATAACTTTGCATGGAGCTTCAGGAGTCCGACCACTTTTGTAAAAAACACCATTTCTATTACTAATATCTCTTCGACCAAGTACCTTTATATACTTTCCCCACTCCTATTGGGGGGGCAATCCTATCCTCGTCTTACAGGTAATTGGACTTCAACCATTTTTGCTAAAAATTTAATTAACCATAGACAACTGTTTCCATGAGAAGCTAAAAACAAGTTCACTAGATTTTAGCCTCTTGTCTATAAAAGTAACTTCTCCTTGTTCTGAGACCACTATTGAGGAATTAGGAATTAAAAGCTGGCCAATCTGGACGTGTGAAGAAAGCTCTTTTGATTGGACTTATGACGATAAAGAGACTTGTTTGTTGCTTGAGGGTGAAGTCACAGTCACTCCTGATGGAGGAGATCCTGTTAAGTTTAGTGCAGGAGACTTAGTTGTCTTCCCAGCTGGAATGGACTGTATATGGGATGTTCATAAGGCAGTCCGAAAGCATTATCAATTTGGTGATTAAACTAGGTAAGCACTATCACATCAGATGAAAAACATATCTAAAGTTATTGCAATCGGTATCGTTGCAATTTTTGTCCTTTCTGCCTTTGCAGGATTGCTCGGAACTCTTTTATCAAGCTAATCAATCACGCCATGATTTATAAAATCGTTAGACAAGATAAAGAATCTGACGAAATTACTCAGCAATCTTTCAACAGCTATGACGAGGCATATGATCTATTAGAAGAAATTTATTCCGATGTTTGTTGTTCTGATGCTGATTATGGGGACCGTCCCTATTATGAAATTATTGAAATAAAAGAATGAAACTTATAGACAAGCATAAGCAACTAATTTCTTGGTATCAAAAGAAGCTTAGTCTGACTGATTATGGATTACTTTGGCTTGTCTTTTTTAAAGGAGTATTCATAGCTCTAGTTATAGACAGATTGATTGTTAACTAGATGTTTGATCAAGACGCTCTATTGGAATATCTAAGTCCACCTGAGGGGATTAATAAAATTATTGTAGGGATTATTATAGTTGCAGCCATTAATGCAATCTTCATTACCTATAGCGTTAAGAGTACATATGGTGCTGCAAAAAAAGAAAAAGATCGACTCATGATGCAACAAGAAAAGATCAATAAATTATCACCTAAAAAGGAATAACATATATGCCTCTTATAAGACTATGGAAAAGAACATCTAGAGGTAGACGTCTCAATATTAAACGTGTCATCTTATTTCCCGTAATCGTTTATGCAGCCTATGTTTTCATTGATAGCTTTATGCCATTATTTATGGTTGGTTTTGTGATTTGGTTGTTGTATAACTGGACTGGTAAAAGGAGATTTTGGTGATGAACAAATGAGATTTATAGAAATGAACAAATGAAGATAATCTTTCTGATTGCTATCATTTGTGGTCTTACATTCCCAAGTGTGCGTATAACTCTTGCAGCTTTGCTAGAAGGCACCTCTAATTATCTATATGATTCAGCCAAGAAAGAAAAGACTTTTATTCCTTATTGGATTAAGAAAGTTAGAAATGACTAATCATTTCTTCCTCTGATTGTCATATTTATGTTGAATTTCATCGATAGTTAGTTCATTTCCTTTCTGCTTCTTATAAGCCTGTTGATAATCTTTCTTGCAGTAGTCGACAACATGCTCAATGTATTTGTCTGTGTATTCTTCGCATTTAGCTCGTTCAAGGATATAGAAGTGATCTCATCTAATATTTCTGATCTACTTTTCATTGAGTTTAAAGAGTTCAATTTCTTTTATTATCTCTTGTATGGAATCATCTAAGTGGGAACCTACAGAAGAAGAACGGGAAGTAATGGAATCAGTTTGGATGCAAGTTAAAGGTGCCTGCGAGAAATTAAAAGAAGAAACTAATGCAAAAGATGAGCACATCAGAAAACTGCTCAAAGAGATGGCTGATCGTTATTACTCATAAATATTCTTGAAAAGACAAGAAGAAATAAAAAGCTCTTACATGTCAGAGGTCTATGCTGCCTCGGGACACCATCCAATCTTTCTCTCTAGTCGCTGCATCCAACATTGACACTTTGAAGTCAGGTGATCTCCATGAGGAATAAGACGTTGATGGAGATGACAAGCAAGAATTGTTCTGCAATGCTTGTCGCAGCAATAATTGAAATGTTGACATGTCATGCAAACGCTAGCTGAACGTGTGTGTTTAAGAGTGTCTTCTTCGAGATAGTCCCACTCCTCTTCTGGGTTGGAACGCTTCTGGGGTAGTACTTTTTGGGTGCGATACGAAGACATTGCCTTAATCCAATAGGTTCTGCTACCACTGAATTCCAATCTGATGCACGAAAAACGGCATAGGGCGAGGACGCTGAAGTCATTTGTTTATAGCAGTACATCTGTACTAGCAATGGTAAGGAGGGATTGTCAAGTACCTGCTGAATCCACTAATTAAATTGATAAATATTATTCATTAAGAAAAGTTCGCAAATCTTTCTTAATAGCTTCTAACTTAAGCTTGAATCTATTGTAATCATTAATCTTCTGTAGATTAATCCGTTGAATCATTAAGACCAACTCTTTGTTCAAATTATTTTCAATTAAAGGATTCAGTTCTAATACCTGTTCATTATTTTCCTTTCTAAAGCTACAAGATTCTTTTTTCTTCTTTTGTAAATTCTTTTTGAATCGCTTCTAGCTCTTTTTTTGTGAGCTGTTTATTCGTTCGGGCAGGGTTATACGAATCCCATTGAGTAAAATCCATAACCTGTCGAAAACCAGCTTCTCTCATGCAACTTAAGACATGTTGACATGAGACAGAGAAAGACTACACAAAGTCAACAGTCTTTCTGCGCCTGTTATATTCACACCCTTTCCATTTAAAAGTTTTCTTATGAGATTATGAATAAGCTCAGTGGCACCAATTAATTTACCTGCATTAGCAGGTTTAAACCCCCAGTCCTGAAGCATAGGTTGCAAATGCGATCTGAGTTTCTTAGACCGTCATCGCCATTTATTAATTAGCTCATCTTCATTCTCATCAATGTATGAAATATGCTCAAAACAAGCGTTGCAAAGGCAAAAGGCAGCTCCTCTATATTGATTCTCTAAATCAGATGTCTTTTACTTGAAGTCCAACAAAGCATCATCACCTCAGGGGCAATCTGTTCAACAATCCATCGTTGATCTTCTTGAAAACGGTTATACATCTGACCATCTTCCCTCACTGGTGCAATTGCTTTTGTTATATCTAAATTTATTGTGTATGTTCGATTTTCCTGGGAAAATCAAGGATAACTAACGCAAGTTGGTATTTCGTCTTGGCTAACGGTAGGGATCCATCCATATCTCAAAACTATTTGGCTTATCCCTCTATACGTGACGACTCGCTCTGTCTCCCTAGATAGGTGACGAACCGATCGAAAACTATACAGACACTAAGCTGACGATTTTCTCTATTCCTTGTTTTTCATCTGCAACTGTTTTTCTACAAGTTTTTGTTCTCTTTCCTTTTAGGTGTCAAAGGTATCTCGCTATACCCCAGATCCAACTCAAAGGCTCCTCCTGTACAAAAGTGATTGGTATCTGATTATGACGGAGTAGGGAATAAAAGCATTGTACTGAGGTGGAAGAGGAAGAAGAGGTTCTCCATTGATTAAATAAACCCAGTCATCTCAGTAAAGAGCACTTTGTTTTCTGTAGATTCAGCAAAACCTAAAAGTGCTTCATAACGAGTTTCGATTCCATTATTCAAATTTCCTACCCAGTAGTTATAACCAGCCACATCTGAGTTTCGACCTAAAACATTTGTATAAAGAGTTTCGACGTATTTTTCATTTGTCACATTACTGCCATAACGCTCAGCGAATTCAGCAGAAGCTAAAAAGGATTGAGCTACAACCCGATTGCTATTTTCTCCAGAAGCATTTTTCCCAATCCAATATTTGAGACCATCAGCATCAGGGAAACGAGCAAATGCAGCGTTATATAGCCGAAACATTCGTCCCGTGACATCATCTTTACCTGTGACTTGATTGAAAGTCCCAATTACGTCTTTATTAATATCAATCGACTTATCAGAAAAATTCAGCGTTGAAAGACCAGTTAAGGAGTCGATTGTTGAAGAAGTGTCTAACTTGATTCCATATTTATCATTTCCTTGATTGATAAAGGTGTATTCATTAAAAGCACCACTATAGTTTTTTGAATTGTAAGAAATGGGATACCTCAGTGACGTCCTAGTATTTTCAAAGAAGTTCCAAATTATATTATTAGTATCTTTACCTGAAATATTTAAATCAAACCAATTATGCCCCCCATTAATAATTTTATAATTCGCTACTGTCACGATTTGATCGTTAGTGGTGTAATTGGAAATTACGACGTCTTCATTAATAGACGTCTCTGTATATATGATCGGACTACTTTTAATAGCATTAATATCTGCCCAATATGAAAGAGTATCATCTACTGCGAGTAGTGAACCATCTATACCTTCATAAGGTCTAATAGAGTCACTAGTGCCGTTCATATTTAATACTGACGTCGAATGAGAAGGTTTATCTCCTGTACTCATTAATTCATACATTGAGCCAGAGACTGCTGCTATTGCGGTAATCTTTGAACTTAGATAAGTAGCTAATCCATATGCCATACCTGCTCCATTGGAATATCCTACTGCATAAACTTTCTCAGAACTAATATTTAAATTATTAGAAATTCGTTCTATTAAATTACTTGTAAAATTTATATCATCTGAATTACTTTTGTTAGTGGGGTCTTTTTTTAATGGGTTCCAATGTGCCTCTCCTGAAGTTAATTCTGCTCCTTCAGGGTAAACAAGTATAAACTCTTTTTCTTCAGATAATTGCCTGAAATCTGATATCCCAAGTTGATAGTCAGCACTTGTTCCAAATGGGTGAAAGTTAAGAAGTAACGGAAACTCTTTTTTACCATCATATGAATTTGGTATGTATATTAAATATTTTCTGTTCAAATCATTATGTACAAATGAATTAGTAGATAATTCTCCCCTCTTAAATTGTTCCATATGTTAAGAAAAATAGATTCCTTAATTGATATACAAAAAATTTAATTCTGTTAGTTTTGATTCAAATTCTTTGTAGTAAACATCCTAGCTACCCGACTCTTTATTGTTCAAGATTTCTATTCCGAACTTAATTAGAAATCAATTCCACATTCATTTAATCAGATTCCAATCAATACACTTCTCGTAAAGAGTGATATTGATGAAGTAAGACTTTTAACTGTTAGGCGATGATCTATTTCTTAAACAAGTATTTGTTTAAGCTCAAAGACTTTGACACTTTTGCGTAATTTATTTTTCTACCCATAGCCGTATTTCTGAATGGATACAATATCTCAGGCGGTGGAGGGAGTTTAACTGGTCAAAGCCAGGAACTCCCGGTGAATATTCTTGCGAATATGTACGTCTTGCAGGTTTTATTAAAGCCTGGTGTGACACAGGTGAGCATCCAAGTTTATGTGTGTGCGATTAACTCCTACTACTGCTAGGCGGTGGTCTATTGCTTAGTAACGAGCGTAAAAAACAAACAAAAGTTGACCTATTAATTCACCAAGGTCGAACTTGGACTTTTTCTTTTTTTTGGGTTGAGAAGCAGTTAATTAAACAAAAGTTAGAGTTGCACCAAGTAAGAAATAAACCAAGCGGCAAATATAATTTTCCCAAAAATAAGAAAAGGAAGAAACTTAAAAGCCTTCTTTTCGAATGCTGCTTTATCAGTTGAAGTCATATAAATAAAAAAACCCTCTCAGAGGAGGGTTAATTAAAAATTGTGTGAGGAAATTTTTGAAGGGAATAAATTGAACATTCCCCCCCTCAGGTTCTCAAAAAAGCGCAGATCTAATGAACTTTTATTGAAATGGCGAAGAGAGGACAGGATTTCGACGACTGTCCCCTGATCTAGCTTGATGATGCTTCCGTATCACGCCATCAACTTGGAGACTAATTTAAAAAGAACTATTCCTTACTTGATGTTCGGTTGGGGTAGTGCTTCCCTACTCACATCCAATAAAAAGAAGGATTAGACCAAAGGTGTAAGAAAAGATGTCTTATGAGACTATTCACTCCCTTCACTATCCCAAGAAAGGAAAACTGCGACCTTTGCAAGATTAAAAATAAAAAGAGAGGCAAATAGCCTCTCTTTTTTATAACTGCTTTATTTCCTCGTAAAACGAAGAAGGCTTGTTAATTGTTGTCCGATATTCAGCAACCATCTCGGTAACTTCTTACCATGAATCCAGCAGATTTCTCCAGAATCTACGTTGGCAATTTGAAAAAATGAGGGTGCATCAGGATCACGAGAGCCGCCAACAAAAGTAAGAACTTTTCCTATCTGGTCTTTTTCATATAGAACAGCGTCACCAGGTCTGACTTTTAAAAATAAAGGTTCATCCATAAGTTCATTGTGTCCAAATCCATCAAGCAAGGGAAGTTTACTTTTAGACCAATTTTTAAATTCGTTGGTATTGACCTTATCGTTTAACTCCTTTCATTTTGATTTCCTTGTCATTCGATATGTGACGTAGAAAAACAATCCAAGTATTGCAAGATTTGCTATGGCATATGTGATTGCTATTCCCATTAGCTATCAGCCTTTTTTCTAAGAAAATAAACCCAAGTACAAAGGCCAATTAATAAGGTCGCATCAAGCGCAAGATGCCAAGGGGCTAATAGGATATGGACAAGTTCGTTCATTATTAGTCATCTACATCAACAAAAGCTCGCGTGACTTTAATTAGTTTTTTACAAGCTTGAAAACTACCTGACAAGGTCAAAAGCAGGGCAATTATTAGAACAACTCCGGTGTAATAACCTTTTAAACCCAAACCATATAAAAACAATAAGGCTGTCACCGTCCAACCAATAGTAGTAGAAATACCTTTTTCATTCTTTCCTTCAAAAAATTGATCTAGTCCAACAGGCCAACCTATTATCAACATGAATATTGAAGCAAGAGCCTTTTTCTCTTTTTTTCTGAGCATTTTTATAAGAGTTTTAAACCCATATTGCCTTTTTTCTTAAGTCCTACAACTGAAAGTCGAGTCTATAGAAAATGACTGAAATTAAACGATACAAGAAAAGGTTTGAAAGCAAGTATTTATAAACAGTGTAGGAAGTCATTGGCTCATATTATTTATCTAAGGTGAGGTGATTAATCTTTAGTTGGTAGCGAAATAACCTTGTCGAACTAGTTCATCAAATACGATTGCACCTTTTGCTTTTTGACCAATCAATGGTGGCGAGCACTTATCTAAAACAGCCGCTAAACAAATGATCCAAACACTGCCTTCGCAAACATGTGCAGCCTGGCAAATGTGTTTCGGTGCAGTTTTTAGACAACCTTGAGTACGAGAAACTTTAATACTTTCTATTTGAGTATCTAGCTCTATCTCCAGCATCTGTAATTCATCCTTTGTCATCTCTGACCCTGAGGAATAGCATTCAAGTAATAATTGATAATTCATTTATTTTTCTTCTTTATTTTCTGCTCAAAGCCATCCTTAAAATCAGAGCCTGATTTGTTAAACCAAGCGAGTAATGCTGCTATGGGTAGCCCTATTAAAAGAGCTACTAGCCATTGAGAAGTATCTTCCATTAAGTAATTTTAAACTCTAACGACTGAAGCAAATCCTTTTTCTCATTACTATTAATTCACTAGGAAGTAGTACTTGAGTAAATGCCGAGGTGTTTAAAGGAAAGGGAATCAAGTAGAACAGATTCATACGAATAGGAGGTTTATGAAACTAAGAACTCCACTTTCTATGATCAAAAATGCATTAAGTGATGTTCGAGTAATGCATGATTTTAATTACGAAATTCCAGCTGAAGCCAGAGAGGAGTTTTGGAAAGAAGAATGTGAAATCCACCCAACTTCGTCAACATGCAAAGTTTATGACGACTAATAAAACAAAGATTTAATGGATCCATTCGATCCTGGCCTTCAAAGTACAGCTGTAACGGGAGTTAAGCCTTTATTAACTCTGGCAATTTTTGCTGGAGTAGGCTCTTTTTTCCTTGGAGCACTTGTTACTGCTATCAGAAGAGGAATGAAAGAAGACGGTTGGTTCAAATTCAACAAAGAACCAAAAGATCAAGACTAAGCAATTTCTTTTTTTAAGTCTCTAATCTGAAGAAAAACAAATTGGAGTAAGAACAACACCTAGACATAGACGATTTTGGGCATTTTTTTATCAATTTAACCTTCACTTTTGGTTCGGTGATTTGAATCTTGTTTCTTGATTGGGGAATCCATGCTTTAATTTTCTTCCTGAAACTCTTTTCCTCCACATTTTGAATGAAGATGATTTTAAATTTGCCCGCATTAATCTGATCACTTTTTCTTCATTTAGTTCGAACTGAAATTTGATCGCCTCAAACGGAGTTCTGTCCTCCCAGGCCATTTCAATAATTCGATCAAGATTTTCGTAATTGTGATGTTTACGTGCGATTTTTTTTAAACAGATAATAAATTTTACAAGAGCTTATTATTTGAATTTGTACGTATAACACCCATGTTCTATTTGATATTTAGATCACCTTTACTCATGTATTTTTTAGTTGCACCAGACGCAACATTTACGACAATTCCATCAGTAGAGAGATTCGCGAAAAGTTCACCAACCATATTCAACTTATCAGAATATCTAAATAACCTGTGTACTCTTTAATACATGAAGCTAATTAAACGAGTGCTATTTTTTGGTGGATGGCTGATCAATTATCACTGATGAGTTATTGCTTAAGTTGATGAATGTTGTAAACCCTTTTCTGTAAAAATTTCTACGAGTTTTTCATTGACAAGTAGTCCTTTATTCATTTAATGCCTGATCGAACTAGTTCAGCTATAACGAGCAGGTATTTATATATCTTTAATGCGCCGTTTTTTACTTCTTGCACTAACAGCTGGAATTTCTATCCCAATAGTTGCATGTAGCCCAAAGAATCAAACATCCCTTGAACCTGTGGGAGTAGAAACTCTTATTAGTGCATCTGAATCGTGGAATGGAGATTCTTTCAGGTATCCAAGAGGGCAAGCAGAAATGAAACTTGAGAAAATAACTGCTAAACCTGGCTTTAAAACACCTCTACATTTACATCCACAGCCTGGGATTATTTATGTACAGAAAGGAACTCTTTATTGTGAAACTAGTGATGGACAATCCTTGACGGTAGGCGCTGGTGAAAGCTTCGCTTCATCCCAGGACACTGCTCATTATTGTCAAAACATTGGTGATGAAGAGATGGTGGTTTTTAGTGCCTCAGCAGGATCTAAAGGCAAGAAAACAACTGTCCCTACTAAATAAATAAACGATTTCCTATTAAATAAAGAAAGTTGACAGACGATTGCTATCGGAACCATTAGGGCTGACTCAGGTCAGTCCTTTTTCTTTTAATTAGCCATCATATAAAACATAAATCCTGTAAGAATGGTGAGCTTTGCACCAATGCCATAAGCAATTATCTTTCCAAATTTTGAGCCTCTGGAATAATCAGACCAATGATTTTCAGCTTTATCACTTGAAGTCATATCTAATTGGAGAAAAAGTTTAGCGAGAAAAGGAAGTTGCTATGCAGTACACCTCCCTTAACTCTCATTGGATCAATGCTCACTGATAACCAATGTTCAAAGAAAATAACTACAAATTCATTTTTCTTATAGGCCGGTTAAGGTAGGGATAACCTGTTCGGGTTAATTAGATAAGCGCCACCGCCTAACAATTGGGGCAAGTATTAATCCATCGAGTTATGGTTGTTGGTTCATAAATATGGCCTGATGCCTCAACAATTGGTTTTGTCTCAGGGTTAGTAAAGATTTCATATAAAACATTTTCGGGACCTTCGAACATAACAGTTGCTCTTTTCGGATCGTCCTTACATTGGCCAATATAAAAAGTCTTCACACCCATCTCCTTGAACATTCCTTGTTGTTCAGGGGCCTTCATATGCGTACAGTATTCTTCAAATGTATTGCTCAACTTAAAGTCTAAAACTGTGATTTCAGTTGCCATTTAGTCAGGAAATTTTAGAAATTAAAGCACAGAGCCTATGTACATGACTGCTAAAGAAATAACAAAAAGTATCATGATGGAAGAATGAACTTCGCTGATAACTGGGCAAGAGTTTTTGTTGTAATTACGTTTCTAACCTTTGGAGAAGCTCAAATTATTGGTGGAATCGTTCCAAATCTGATTGCTTTTGGTTTGTTCCTTGGGGCAATTGGATATTTTGCTGCAACAGGAAAAATGGCTGAGATGTTTGGTATTAGAAAACAGCCCAAATGAGATTATTCCTCCACCGTTTGACCGCCGATCGCTATCGAAAACACAGGAATGAAATAACTTAGTCAATCCTTATTATCAAATTCTTCTTCTTTCTGGATTTTAATTTCAACTCTCATATTCATTCCTAAAAAAACAATAATGACTCCTATCACCGGAAGCCAAAGGCCAAATTGTTTTGATTCAGCTGCTGCTTGATTAAAAATATCAGGAATCATTGTTGATTAACACTCCATTTATCTTGATATGGAAGTTGGTAATCCTCTTTATTCATAGGAATCCAACTCCAATCAACGCAAATGGTTATTTGATAACCAATTACATATAAAGCAAGCATTGCATTGAATAAATTGATGTGTTGAACGGGAGCATCCATAATTATCACTAAAAATTTCACTAAATATTCTCACAGAAGATAATAATATAGTTGACGGAAAATACTACACAAATTCATCCGTCGGAAGGCTACCTCAAAAGTTACTTGATGTTAATTGGAAGACTTTTTGCATCTTTCATATCGATTTTCGTTAAAAATCAAATTCAAAAATATTTCTCTTCAATAGCTCTTTTTAAACTTGACTGGGCATTTCCTACTCAGGAATCATCATTTGCAGGAGGCGAAAAATTTCTTGAATATCTAGAAGCTGGTGGCCCAGCTGACGAAACCGACGGTTTTAAAATTCTTTGGCGTGTAACCAACCCACTTAATGGAACAGGTAGCTTCGTCGCTGAAGCTACTGATATCAGCAAGATGTGGGAACACGCTGCTCCTTGGATAAAAGGTTTTGGATGTATGTGCGAAGTAGAGGCTGTGTTCTCGGACGAACAATTTGTTACTACCGGAAAAAAATCTACACATCTTAAGTAATTGAATAATTAACAGTTGAAACCATTTCACCTGAAGACTCGAGGCTGACTTAGGTGACTCCTTTTACAATGCTTGTAAGGGGAAGAAGGATTAATGGTTCCAATTTTTGCAACTTCGATACAAGCCAACCTTCTGATTTATGTAGGTGGTGGAGGTTTTGTATTATTAGGAGCTTTTTACTTTGGCCGTCTGGTTACATTCTTTTTTCCTAATAATCCATTAATCAGGAAAGGGAAGAAAGAGAACGAGAAACTTACTCCAAAACAAAAAGAATTTGTCGAGTTTCTTGAAAAGGCTTCAAATCAATCAAAGGAGGAGAACGATGCCTGATGTAAAATTAAATTCTGGGTCAAATGATGTAGGACTGAAATTCAAAATCATTGGTATTTCATTGACTATTGGCTTAAACGCTATTGTTTTTATTTGGTATTTCTTCTTTTCAGGTCTTACCTAAAAAGAATCCTGATGAAAGAATAAACTTTGCTGATAACTGGGCCAGGGTTTTTATTGTGATTACTTTTCTGACTTTTAGAGAAGCTCAGATCATTGGTGGAATCGTTCCCAATCTGATTGCTTTTGGTTTGTTCCTTGGAACGATTGGATACTTTGCTTCAACGGGAAAAATGGCTGAGATGTTTGGCTGGAAAAATAAGAAATAACAGATTTAAAAGTTACGGCTGGAGTTAAAAAAAAATTGCCGGAATTTATGGAGTGAGTCCTACTAATGCTAGGCGTTGGTCTATTGATTAGTAACGAGCGTAAAGATCAAACAGAATCTCACCAATAAACTCACCTAGTCTAAACAATGAGTTCTTATTTGGTTGTGTTGGAGTAGATGTAGTCATTACATACATTGGCGAAGTTTATTAACAAGGATTGTTGAAAAGACAATAAACAATCCAGCGGGTATAGACAAGCTTGCAATAATTGTTGCTTAATTGATTCCGTACATAATTTTTAAGCGTTGGCGTTGGCTTTGCTTAGTCGTAGTTTTAAATAAAAATTGTTTAGTGGCTCTTTTATGGAAAGTATTTTTCCGTAGAAATCTTCGCAATGTTGGATTAACGGCTTGAAAGGATTCATGTCCATTTTTTTAGTCCTAAACGATTACTAACAAAGAAAGCCCCTCGTTGGAGGGTTAACTAATGGTTTTGATTACAAAAAAAGTGCAGACCTGATCAACTTTTAATGAATTAGCGAAGAGGAGACTGGGATTTCGACGACCGTCCCCCGATCTAGCTTGATGATGTTTAAGTATCACGCCATCAATATGGAACTAATTTAAAAGAATTTATTTAGTCCTGATGTTCGGTTTAGGTAGGGCTATCCAATCTTTTCTTGTTTTCTAACTTGATTGCGCCTATATATTTAATTGAGGCCAAACCTCATCAAGACATAATTGACTTTATATAGTACGAGTCGATTAATAACCCCTTTAGTTATTGGAATTGCTAGAGGGGTTTCTTGTTGGTTATTTTTGTCGGTTCTGCTAATTTCCACTTAATTTCTTTTTGCCTATTTTTTTCTCATAGTTTTCAACCGTTGGAAAGATGTTAGTTATGGGCCCTTCAGTAGAAGATTCAAATCTTTTTTGTACTTCTTGCTCGTACGTTGAAACTATTTCTCTTACTTCCTCCCCATGCACAAATTTAATTTCGCCTGTATCTACATTTGCGACTTGGAAAAGAGTCGGGGCTAATGGATCTCTAGCACCTCCAACAAATGAGAGAACTTTGCAGATTTCATCCTCGCCAACTAAAACGGTGTCCCTGGATTTGACCTGAAGGAATAGTGGATCCTCTTCTATTTCATGCATCTTTCTTTTCCTTACTCTCAAAATCGCTGGCTATTGATTTCAAAATTCCATCTATGTAGTCGGGAGGACATTGGAGTTCTTCAAGTAAGTCATTGGCTTCGTCTTTAATAAATTCACAACTGCTGCTAATTACCCCATTTATTTGATCGGCTGTTGGTTTCCATTCTTCAGTCATAGCGATTACTAATGCTTGATTACTTACTACCAGCCAGTCGAAGTGCTGTAGTTGATTTATACCAAAAAAATAGGGGGCTAACTGCCCCCTAGCGATCGACTGTCAACAATTCAATTCTGATTTAAGAATCTATTGATGCAACTTCTTCAAAAGCTTGCTTTTGTCTTTCTTCAAAAACTGAAGATTTGTAAGAAGTAAATACTCCTTTCTTAAATGTTGCAAGTTGAGCAGCGTGAAGCCTTTCTGCTTTCTTAATACGCTTTTTAGTTAAAGCTAGGTTGTTCATGACCTATTCATTTACTGGAAATCCCGTTCCCTACTTCCATCTCATGCACCCCATAATCGGAGCGAACGTACAAAAAATGATAACAAATAAGAATCAGTAGGTAAAGCCGACATTACGACAATTTAAGTAGTGCTTCCCTACTCCCTACAAGTAAAAAAGAAGGATTAGAAAAATGGTGTAAGAAAGGAGGTCTTATGAGACTATTTACTCCCTTCACTATCCCTAAAAAGGAAAACTGCGATCTTTGCAGAATTGAGAAGAATAAGAAAAAAAATATAGTTGAGAAACCATTCTTAGATATCCTTTTTAAAACCCTATATCGGCAAAGATTTGATTTCGTTTTCGACTGATCTGAAACTTTTAGTCGATAGTCTATTGTTCGAATACTAGACACAAGAAAACCCTCTTTTCAAGGAGGGTTCGCTAGCTTTAATAGTTACTCAAAGCGCCTAATCGATGTCTTGAAGAGACTGGTTATGCCCGGTATGTAGGAAATGCAAGGCTTCACCAGAGTTTTTGAGTTGCGAGCAAAGGGACAGGATTTCGACGACTGTCCCCTTCTCTGACTAGAGCTATCGCATCCTTTCGATACTCACTCTTGCGTGAAATAAATATAAAAAGAACTTCTATAGTCCTGATGTTCGGTTGAGGTAGTGCTTTCCTATCTATTTTCCTTTGGCTTGTCGTAATTAAATTTGGTAGAAAATTTGTTGCCTTGCCAAGAAAGAGTGCCTTGATACATGTCCTCACTCAATAAGTAATTGAGTGCATCTTCCGACATTGGTTTAGGTGAAGGTGCTTCAGCTATTTCCTCTTGCGGTATTAGCTCAACATCTTCCGCTTGAACTGCAAAAGGACAGAAAAACAAAAGCAGAACAAGAACAAAAGCAAAGAGTTTTTTCATCTAATCCAATCTATCTGCATAATCTCTGAGGATTTCTGCAATCACATTTGGTGGAATTTCTTCTTGAGCGTCTTTGCAAAGATCAAAGAACTTATCCATAAACTCTTTTCTGGTCATATTCCTGAATGGGCCAAATTTTCTCTATTAAAGGCTCAAACTCTCTTTTCTAGCTCTCGGCACTAATACTCAAATTTCATTGCAGCTACCAATCTGGATATTCCCCTTCAACTGGTTCTTCATAGAAATCACCATTTTCTATCCCAGAAAAATATTCAATTAAAAATTCTGGCTGCTTTACTTGGTCTACCAACTTAAGCGTCAGTTTCTTCTACTTGCTCAGTTTTAGCATCTTGATTTGTTTTGTCTTTTGAGTAAGGACAACCACCTTCTCCTCCCCAACCCCAAGCAAGAGAAGGACTTCCAATAACTGAAAGAGCAAAAACTAATGAAATAACCTTTTTCACTTTGAACTTAACAGTAGTTTCCATATCTTAATAACATTTTCATTGGTCCGTTAAATCCCTTTAATTCCTTTATGTATACAAAGTTCTGGGCCCTTTAAGATCATCCAAAAGCTTGCTTAGAGAAGGGATCTCATCTTCTATATGACATAAACCACTAAAAGCCATTAAAAAAGACAGGCTGGGAAACCAGTCTCTGACTGATCGGGGCGACAGGATTCGAACCTGTGACCTAGTGCTCCCAAAGCCTTGGTAAGAATCTAGTGAGAACGGTAATATTTAATCTATAACTCTACTCACTATCTACCTACTAATGCTTGAGACTGTAAACTAATGACCACTAAAGGTTGATTTCTACCCCCAAGCGGGGGTAGAAATAAGGAACAAGAAACCTAGTGCTCTATGGATAAATGGAAACCCACTCAAGAACAACAGTCGGGGCCAATTACCAGAACATTTGATTTTTTCACTGATGAGCTAAACGACCTTCAACAAGAATTGAATTGTCCTGATGAATTTATTTATAACTTCTTAGAGGTAGTGCGGAATCAATGGTCTCCTGATAGTTGTCACTCAAAAGTAAGACAGCATAAAAAAGATAATCCTGATGCCTACTAAAACAGTTCAACCAAGTTGGGTAAAAGAATTTAGGAAAACCGTTAAAGCTTCCACTCCAAAAGGGTGGTTGGTTATGCAAGGAAAAAAAGAATCCACAAGGGTTCAAATTCGTAAAGACGCTAAAAAAATTGCAGACATAACAATCCCATACGCATGGAAAGAATCAGATTGGCCTGATGCACTAAAGCGGATAAGAGCAGCGGCAAAAGCTTATGAAGAGTCAGGGAAAAAACTAGATTTAAGAACGTGCTTCAATATTGCTCATACAGTTTCAAGCGAAACCGAAATCAACTGGAAACAATCAATCGACGATTACAGAGAATTTAAAAAAGATCTTGTAAAAGATTCAACATGGCGTAGCAAATATGACCCTGTTTTTAAGAACGTACTCAAGGCAACTGAAAAAGGTTCACGCACACCTTTAAATGGTCCGGCACTTTGCAAAGTTGCATTAAAGCAATGGCAACAAGGAACAACCCAAAGAAGACACATGCGTCTAGCCTTATTTGGATTTCTGCGATTCTGTGTTCAGGAGAAGCAGTTCGAGTCCACATGGTTACCCCCAGCAGTAACAGATAAAGATTTAGTCACTACTAAAAAGCGGATAGGTTATCCATTAACTGATTCTCAAATTCTCAGATTGCTTGATTCTTTTCCAGAAGATGAAACAGGCAACAAATGGCGATTTGGTTTTCAGTGCATGGCAGTTTATGGGCTTCGACCAGAAGACCTTCGATACATTCACACACGCAACGGAGGTCAAGAGATGTGGACTAATTACGAAAAGAGTAAAGGTGGTAAGAAAGGAGAAAAAACTGAACCACGCCGGTTATATCCCTTACTTGTGCATGACATTGAAGGGCCAATTAGTTGGCATTTAAAAGAGCAACTTTATCTATGTGAACAAGAAGGTAGAGACCTATTGCCTAACTTAGGTAAAGCCGGAGAGGCAGGTGATAGATGTAAGAATTATTTAGCGCGCCGCCAAGCATGGGGAGCAATTAAAGAAGAAGTTGCAAGAGAAAAACAGGAATTAACTCCATACTCTTTCAGGCATCGATATGCCTATTACGGACATAACAGACCCAAAGCAGATGGAAGTTATAGAGCACCTAAACAAGTTGCTGATGCAATGGGCCACACGTTAGTTACTCACCTATTGAGCTACTCCAGATTCCAAACAAAAGACCTTGCTAGTGCTTTTGATGAAATCTCGCTCCTAGTATAAGTTGCTGCTTAAGTAATCCTCTTATTGATTCTTTTTCTAAGAGCTTTTAATTGATAATTGAATCTCAGTTGTTTTATATGTTGTAGCTTTTCAGCCATATCGACTGGCATTGTTCTTGCTGCCTTTACTAACTCAAAAGCATACCGATGAGTGTCTTTTGTATATGAATCCATGGTCGAAGCAAGGAATCGTTCTAATACTTTGGCGAAACGATAACCATTTGTGAATGTAGAAAATTACTCAAAAATTCCACCATGTAAAAAAAGTGACGGTTTAAGCCATAGACCACCGTCTAGCAATAGTTGGACTCACTCTAAATTCCAGCAATCTTTTTCCAACTCCAGCCATAAGTTCTATATATGATGTTAATTCTGGTTTTATTGACTAGATTTTTTGAAATTATTTAAAAATGGCTCTAATACTCGAAATCCATCTATACATTCGTGATGAAGAAGTAAGAGATTCAGTTAGTAGATCTATTTGCTCCTGCCTATTTTTGTAATTAAGCTTAAGTTCGGTTTTTGCGATATCAAGCTTTTGAAATTGAATAAAGCAATCATTGTTTTCTTCCGAGTCGTCGGTATTTGGCTTTAATTCTTTAATTGCCTCTTCAGCGGCTTTTATTTTTTCTTGTCTTGTCATCATTTAACTCCTCATCATATAAAGAAGAAATAGAGAAAAGATTGATAACTTCGCAGCTATGCCGTAGGCAATCAACTTACCGAATCTTTTTTAAGTTCTAATATTGTTCGTTGAAATCACCGTTTATTAAATAGTCGTCATGTAAGTAAGGAAACCAACAGGAACGAAAAGCAATGCAGCGATCGTATAGCGAACAAATTTGCCAGTTCCTGAATCTCTTGAATAATCAGTGAAATGCTTTGTGTTATTCCATTCTGACCAATTCTTTGGGCTGTTCTTAGATGATGTCATTGTTAGTTAAGCAAATACGGTGGTACCAACTTCATAAGCCCCAGCTAATAAAAAAAGTGCTGGAAGATTCCAGAGAACGATTAGTTTTGCAGCAGTGATTTTGTTGATTGCAAGCATGACTAAAAGTTTTTTGGGTTGGATTAAAAGACGTGCCTAACATAAAAAAAAATCTCAAGTGCTGTAGGACGGTTGAAGTAGGGCTAACCAGTACGGGCAATTTATACTTATTAGAGTCATTAATAGATCTAATCATTGAAAAAAATATCTCTCTAACTATTGCTACCGTTAGGTTTTTAGACTTAATTCTATTGATTGTTAGAAGAAGCCGTACATGACCGT
>QCJZ01000014.1 GCA_003215695.1 Prochlorococcus sp. AG-409-J03
ATATTTTTAAAGTCCAGACATGAACCACGGTTCACCTCTAGAAAAATCAACACAAGGTTCGTCATAAGATCACACTGACATCACACTCCTCAAAGGGTGCGTATATAACACTTTCGAAATCCATTGACACAACTGAGTTTTATTCGATCACACTTTCTATCTAGTGTAATCGGCATGTATATACAACATCCAGTTTTGTGATATACAACATCCTTTTAAACCCTTACCAATTCTCAACCGAAGACAATAGAAAATAATCACACTCACTCAAAAAATAATCACACTCCTACTCTTAAAGTCTCAAAAACTATCTCTTAGGTAGTGTCCCTAGCGACACCACCTACTCACTTAAAGATATAAATTCAACTCAACTATCACTATCACTATCACTATCACTATCACTATCACTATCAACACTGGGATTAAGATTATTGCAGATTTTTAATTCTAAAACTATTTTCAAGACTTTATTCATTATCAATATAATCCAGTCATTTCCGAGAAAAGAGCTTTATTTTCAGCAGATTCTGAGAATCCTAAAAGAGCTTCATGTCTTTCTTCTGTACCATTTGTAAGATTCCCTACCCAATAATTTAGACCAGCAGTATCGGCCTCTCGACCAAGAACATTCTTATAAAGATTATTCACGTATGTCGTATGAGAAACATCTGCTCCATACAACTCAATAAATTCTGCAGATCCCAAAAATGATTGAGCAACAACTCGTTCACTATTAGTACCTGAATTCCTTTGACTAATCCAATATGCAAGGCCACTTGCATCTGGTAAGCGAGCAAACGCAGCGTTATATAGACGAAATGTTTTACCAGTTACATCATCTTTCCCTGTGACTTGATCAAAGGTTCCCTTGATATCAGTCAAAACGCTGAGATTCTTATCAGCAAAACTCAAAGTAGAGACACCTGTTAACTCATCAATCCCAGTTGCTGTTTTAATTCCATATCGATCATCTCCTAAATCATAAAATGTATAATCAGAACTTTTTAACGCATACGACTTATTCGTTGTCGGGACTTCAACAACATAGAAAAGTTTATTATCAGCATTGATATCATTCCATTGACCAGCAGATCCATATTTACCTGGATTAGAACGCGACCAATCTTCTAACCCCAATGCCAATCGATGCTGAAAACCCTGACTATCATCAGGTTCGGTGCCAGCCCAGCCTGTCCCCCACTCTTCTCTACTTTTGCTTATCTCAACATTCGAATTGGACCATTTCCAATTCCATTCCGTTGAGGTTTGCGTAGATGTTGTATCTCCATCACTACCTCCCAACCATATATATGCAGCACCACCACCATCAGATCCAATAGTATTTGCAAATTCATTTGTAGAAATCTGTACACCGACTTTGCTAAACAATTGATCATTTTCTGCTTTTGTTTCTACCTCAACTAATTTTCCTCCTAATGCTTCTGCTGCTGTCTGTGCCTCAGACCAAGTTTTAGCTGTTTTAAAAAGGTGATAACGACTACTTCCAAAATCCCATGTTAAATCAGAACCTATTATTGCATTATTAATAATGCTTTTAGAAATAGAATCTAAATGCCAATTGTTTCCATAGTAAGTAGATACTCGATAAGTATTAAAGTCATTAATCGTTTGATATATATCACGTTCTACAAAATCATTAAGCTCCACTCTCACCACTAAGGTATCGGCATCAGTCCCATTACCAATTGTGTCTTGAGCTATTTGCCAACCAGAGGTGGTTCTTGGATTACTTACAAGGACAGAATTTTTAGATGAAAATACATAACTATCTTCTGTTTCAGTTGTGGTACCTGTAACATTATTAACAATCTTGCTCCATGATCTAACCCCTTTGGAATTCATCTCTGCAAAGTTGAGAAGCCCATTACTGTCATATTTGTAAGTTCCTAAATAAATATCTCTGTTATGCTCGGTGTAAGATTTACCATCGAAATCGTATTCTGCAGCTGTACTCATAAGCATTTCATTATTACTAAATTCCCATTTGATAGTTGCCGAAGTTAAGTTGTCATACTCGAAATTCCGGAAAGCGACATTGGCTTGCGGAGTTCCATATTGGTACACAACATCTTCTACAAAAATAATACCGTCCAATGACAATGATCTATTCACTTTGAAATCCTGAGGCAGATAAGATAGCATTTTACTAGATTGTCTAGTTTCTCTAGGCTAAAGTAGTTAATTCTTGATTATTTATTTAAATCAAAATCACTCTGCACTCTTGAAATTGACTGCACGAGTTGTTGCTCAATCATTTTTGGGATCTGCAGAATTTATTGAGTTGTATGGAGCAGATGTTTCTCATACGAAATACGTGAATAATCTTTATAAGAATGTTCTTGGTCGAGAGGCCGATACTGCTGGTCTAAATTATTGGGTAGGGAATCTTAGCAGTGGACTTGAAACCCGTTATGAAGCGCTCCTAGGGTTTGCAGAATCAGCAGAGAACAAAGCGCTCTTTACTGAGATGACAGGGTTTGGTTAATCACCTACATATTCACCACAAATGTCTTCACTCTCATTATTCAACAACCACCAATCATTTATCCCCATACGCCGCTAATGTTTAGCTATCCTGGAAGGGATAATCCTTCATTTTGTATCAATCCAACTATGTGCGGATTATGTGTGAGCAAAGCGTGAGCAGCTAAATCAGACCTCCTTAGATCCCTTTATTACCAATAGATCTCAGGTTACGTTGTATAATCGGCATTAATACGAACATACTGATCAGACAAGTCACATCCCCAAGCAGTTGCCGAACCTTTTCCATTCCCTATCCTTAATCTGATACTGACAAGATCATCAATCAAATATTTGCCTTTTAACCTTGCTTTCATAAAGTTGGTAACTGTTTGTTTATCAAAGTCCTTCGGTGTTCCCTTAGAAAATAGTTCATAAGGTCCAATCCATAATTGGACATCATTGAAATCAAAAGAAATACCAGCACGACCAATTGCAGCAATAATTCTTCCCCAATTAGGGTCAGAACCATGAACAGCAGTTTTAACCAAAGAGGATGAAGCAACAGTACGAGCTATTGCATGAGCATCAAAATCATTCGAAGCACCCTCAACCTTGATTTCTATCAAACAATTAGCCCCTTCTCCATCTCTTGCAATTGCTTTAGCCAAGTATTGAGCTGTTAAATGCAACCCCTCTTCAAGGGTTGATAAATATCTTTCATCTAATTTAGGTCCAGAAGAAAAAGCTAAAAAAGTGTCATTTGTACTCGTATCTCCATCAACTGTAATGGAATTAAAAGATGAATCTGCAACTCGCTTTATCATATCTGACCACAAAACATAATCTACGCCTGCATCACATGTAATATAGCTCAACATTGTTGCCATTGAAGGGTGAATCATACCTGAACCTTTAGCCATTCCTCCGATAGTTATTCGTCTACCTCCTAAAACTGCTTGATAAGCAATTTGCTTGACCTGGAGATCGGTTGTCAAGATTGCATGTGCTGCATCCAAATAGGCCTCCTTATCTAAACTATTTATAAGATGATCCAAATGACTATTAATCTTTTCAACAGGTATTGGCTCACCAATCACACCCGTGGAACAAATCAAAACTTCTTTATTAGATAATCCCAGGCGTTGAGCAAGCTCATATGTAATAATTTCACTATCAATTTTGCCTCTACTACCTGTACAAGCATTTGCGTGTCCAGAGTTGATAACTACAGCACGTATTTTTCCCTCAGATGCTTTAAGTCGATTAATACATAGATCTACGCAATAAGCACGAGTTACTGATTGAGTAAATGTCCCACTACAACAAGCATCATCAGGTGCATATAGCAAAGCAAGATCTTTCTTCCCAGAAGGCTTTAACCCTGCAGAAATGCCAGCTGCTAAAAAACCATCAGGGGTAGTAATACCACCAGATATTGGAGACCATGCAGAAGATGTCAAACGACTCAAATTCAGAAGAGCATTTTTCACTTACTATCAATATTAATGATTGACCAAAAACAAACCAACAAACTTTGTCTTCGATGGAAAGGCAAGCAAAGAAGAATAGGTATCACTGGAGGAATTGCCAGTGGAAAAACAATCATTGGAGATTTTCTATTTCAAGCCAAGCAATGGCCTATTGTAGATGCTGATGTATATGCTCATGAAGCATTCAGAGCTGAAAGTGAAATAGCGAAAAAAGTCTTATTGAGATATGGAAGTACAATAATTACAAATTCTAGTAATAATGATCAAATTATTAATCGCAAAGCATTAGCCAAAATAGTTTTTCAAAATGAAATTGAAAAAAATTGGCTAGAGGGAATAATACATCCATTTGTCAACAAAAGAATTGAAGAAGAATTAGAAAAATTAAAATTACATTCTATAGTAATTTTGATTATTCCCCTCCTATTTGAAAAAAATTATACTGGTTTATGTAGTGAAATTTGTTATATAGATTGCTCTAGAAGCATGCAATTAAAACGACTTCAGTCAAGAGATCAATTAAGTCTTGAAGAAGCTAATCAAAGAATCGATGCACAATGGGACAACGCTTTAAAAAAACAATTTGCAGATCATATAATTAATAATTCTAATAATGATGAGACATGGAAAGTTCAGGTAAAAACATTATATAAGGTCTAGCCTTGTAACTGCTTATTTAATATTTGATTAGCGAGTTTTGGATCTGCTTTCCCTTTTGTTTCCTTCATTAATTGACCCACAAAAAAACCTAACAATTTCTTCTTACCAGCTCTAAAAGATTCAACCTCCTTAGGATGATTAAGGATCAATTTATCAACAATTTCCTCAATAACTTTTGGATCACTAATCATACCTAAACCACGTTCTTTGACTAATTGCTTTGGAGAACCACCTTTATTTAATAGTTCAGGCAAAATTTCTTTAGCAATTTTTCCACTTATTTCTCCTTTATCAATCATTTTCAACATTTCTGCTAATTGATTAGGCTTAAAAGATAATTGATCAAATGATAATCTATTAGATTTAATAAATGCTGCTATATCTCCAGTTATCCAATTTGCTGTTGATTTTGGTGCTCCACCTTCATTAACAACTTTTTCAAAATATTTAGCCATTGAAGATTCGTCAGTTAAAACTCGTGCATCATAACTAGAAAGGCCAAGATCTGCTGCGTATCGATTTCTCTTGGCAGCTGGCAATTCTGGTAATTCTGAGCGCCAGTTTTCTTTTAAAGCATGACTAACTTCAATCGGACCTAAATCTGGATCAGGAAAATAACGATAATCGCTACTACCTTCTTTTGATCTCATGCTTTTAGTCAGTTGCTTTACTTCATCCCATAACCTCGTTTCTTGTTTTACTTCTTCTCCAGATTCATAAGCTTTAATTTGCCGCTTAATTTCATATTCACAAGCTTTTTGAATAGCTGAAAATGAATTCATATTTTTGATTTCTACTTTTGTACCAAATGGATCATTAACAGTTGGTCTGACTGAAATATTCACATCACATCGCAAAGACCCCTCCTGCATATTCCCATCAGACACGCCCAGATAACGCATAATTCTTCTGATTTCAGCTGCATACTCCGCAGCCTCTCTGCCTGTTCTTAAATCAGGTTTACTAACTATTTCAGCTAGTGCTACGCCTGCTCTGTTGTAATCAACCAAAGAATGGGTGGAGCCTGACAATTGATCACTACCTGCGTGAACAAGTTTTCCAGCATCCTCCTCCATATGTAATCTTTCAATACCTATTTTTTTGACATAAGTTTCTTTGCCTTTTTCGGCTACTTCTACCTCTATCCAACCATCTTCTGCAATAGGTTCATCAAATTGAGATATTTGATAATTCTTTGGTAAGTCTGGATAAAAATATTGCTTTCTATCAAATTTACTGTGAGAGGCAATATTTAAATTCAAAGCCATCGCTGCTTTGACTGCATATTCCAGAACCTTTTTATTTAGGACTGGCAAAGTGCCTGGTAAGCCACATACCACTGGGTCAATATGAGTATTTGGATCGTCACCAAAGTTGGTTGATGCACTAGTAAATATTTTGCTTTTAGTTCCCAACTGCACATGCGTCTCTAATCCAATTACAACTTCCCAAGAAACATTTGATTCTGACATTAATTTGACCTAGATATATGAATCTTATGAAAGAAAAGCTCAGTCATGGAAGCTAACGTAATCTAAAACATTGAAAATAACATTTTCCAAATCCAAGCAATGGGTATCTTAATTGAAAAACCATTGTTAATCCTCGGAGGAGGATTAATGGGTCTTGCAATAGCCCATGAACTTGCTCAAAAAGGCAAACGCGTAGAAATTTTAAGTAGAAGCAGAAGTGAAGCAGCAGGCTTTGTTGCTGCTGGAATGCTGGCTCCTCACGCTGAGGGACTTACAGGTGAACTTTTAAGTCTTGGTCAAACTAGTCTTCAAAGGCACCCGAGATGGATAGAAAGCATTGAGACAAACAGCAAAATGTCATGTGGTCTTAAAACTTGTGGGATTGTTGTCCCATTTGAAAACCTCAAAGACTGTGAATCCTACCCAACATATAAATTTGGTGAAAAGCTAAACAGGAATGAGCTCCTTCAAGAAGTTCCAGGACTCTCAGAAAAATGGAAATTAGGTTTACTTTTTAGGCAGGACGGTCAAATCGATAATCGAAGACTTTTAATGAGAGCTCTTGAAAAAGCTTGTGTTGAATTAGGTGTTCACTTTCAAGAAGGAGTTGAAGTGATTGAAATAATGAAAGATTCAAATCAATTTAATGGGGTCAAAATTAAAGACATTAATGGAAATATTAATCATTTAAAAAGCGATGAGGCAGTTCTCTGCTGCGGAGCATGGAGCAAACAAATTTTTAAAACACTCCCTATCTTTCCTGTTAAAGGCCAGATGTTATCTATTCAGGGACCAAAACAGATTCTAAAAAGAATTATTTTTGGACCAGGCATTTACTTAGTTCCACGTGATGACGGTCTAATAATCGTAGGGGCAACTAGTGAGCGTGAGGCAGGCTTCCAGCAAGGACTTACTCCAAAAGGACAAAGCAAACTACAAAAAGGAATTCAATCTCTTATACCTGAACTTAATCAACTACCTCATATGGAGAGATGGTGGGGTTTTCGTCCATGCACACCAGATGAAGGACCATTACTTGGAATGTCATCAATTAATGGTCTCTGGCTTGCAACTGGGCATCATCGCAATGGAGTTCTATTGGCGGCGATAACTTCAGAATTAATTGGAAAATCAATTTGCTCTTCCCCTTTAAGCAAAGAGGAAAGTAGTTTTTTGTCCCAATTCAGATGGGACAGATTTTAAAAACCACTCGCAAAAAAATTGTGCGTTCAAAAATAATTTATTCAACTCTCCATTCTTGATCTGATGGAGTCCAATCAACAAGTTCATTTTCCTGGAACCATAAGTTGATTTCAAAGTCTGCCGTATCAGAACCATCAGAACCATGAATAACATTACGACCGATATTCACCGCTAAATCACCCCTAATAGTTCCAGGTTCTGCCTCAAGAGGCTTTGTTGCTCCAATCAATTTTCTCGCACTTGCTATGACACCATCACCCTCCCAAACCATCGCTATAACAGGCCCACTTGTTATGAAATCAACTAAACCTGAAAAGAAAGGACGATCTTTGTGAACACCGTAGTGTTTTTCAGCAAGTTCTTTGCTTGGTGTTAGTTGCTTTAGACCAACTAATTTAAATCCTTTAGTTTCAAAACGACCAAGAATTTCAGCGATTAAACCTCTTTGCACACCATCTGGCTTGATAGCAACAAAGGTTCTTTCCAAAGTCATTGTGATATTCAATAATATGAAGCCATAGTCTTCCTAAAACTACCCTCTTGGCAAGTAAAACATGACACTTAATAAAACTGTTCTTAGATTGAATTGTATTAATCGTGAATGATCAAAACTTGGCAACTTTGTTATCCCATAAATGGCCGTGAAAAATACTAATCAATCTCTCTATTGGACTATCCAAAATAGCTCAGACCTCTATGGGATTGATCGATGGGGAAAGGGTTATTTCACAATCAATGAAAAAGGAAATATTGCTGTTTGTCCGAATGGTTCTAAAAACAAATCTTATGATTTGATGGAACTATTAGATGAACTCGAAAGTCGCAAACTAAAGTTTCCTCTTTTAATAAGATTTGACGATATTCTCGAAGACTGCCTAAAAAACTTACATAAAGCTTTTGAAAAAGCAATTAATGACTATCAATATCAAGGAAAATACCAAGGTGTATTTCCAATCAAATGTAATCAACAGCGTCACGTAGTTGAAGAATTGATCACCTATGGTTCAAAATGGAATTTTGGCTTAGAAGCTGGAAGCAAACCAGAGTTACTAATTGCTTTATCAATCCTAGAAGATCCTAAAGCTTTACTAATATGTAATGGCTATAAAGATCAACGTTATGTGGAAACAGCTATATTAGCACGTCAACTTGGACGTCAACCTATAGTAGTTATAGAACAAGCAAGTGATGTTGATCTTATAATCAAATCCAGTCATTTACTCAGAGCCTCTCCACTCATAGGAATAAGAGCCAAACTATCAAGTCAAAGCAGTGGAAGATGGAGTAGCTCGATTGGTGACAAGTCGAAATTTGGACTTTCAATTCCAGAAATTTTGAAAGCAATCAAAAGGTTAAAAGAAGCAAATCTTCTGAATGAATTAAAGCTTTTACATTTTCATCTAGGGAGTCAAATTAACGATATAGGTGTTTTAAAAGATGCCTTACAAGAAGCAGGACAAATTTATGCCGAATTAATTAATCTTGGGGCACCTATGGGATACTTAGATGTTGGAGGTGGTTTAGGAATTGATTACGATGGAAGTCAAACAGCTTCAATAGCATCTACTAACTACTCACTTCAAAATTATGCAAATGATGTAGTAGCAACAATTAAAGAGTGTTGTGAATCAAAAAAAATACCACTACCCACTTTGATTACAGAGAGTGGAAGAGCTATTGCTAGTCACTTTTCGATCTTAATCTTCAATATTTTAGGCATAAATTCGTTACCTTCTGATATTCCTAGCGAAGACGAAGAAGAATGCCTCTCTGTCAGAAATTTACGTGAAACATTAGTCCATATAAATTCTTTAGAACTTAAGCAAGAAGAAGATTTAGCCAAACTACAGGAAGCATGGAATGATTCTCTTAAATTTAAAGCAGATGCACTAGCGGCTTTTCGTCTCGGTTATATAGATTTAGTTGAACGTGCAAAAGCTGAGCAATTGACATGGGCCTGTGCAAAAACAATTGTTAATCAGTTACCAAAAAATATAGTTCTACCCAAAGAACTAAAGAAATTAAGTGAAAGTTTAGCCGTAACTTATTACGCAAATCTTTCCGTATTTAGATCAGCTCCTGACACTTGGGCCATTGATCAAGTTTTTCCAATTATGCCAATTCATCGGCTTAGTCAAGAACCGAACAAATTTGGTCACTTTGCAGATTTAACATGCGATTCAGATGGAAAGTTTGATCAATTTATTGATAATGGAAAAATTAAAAATTTGCTACCTCTTCATGAATTTAATCAAGACGAAAAATATCTAATTGGACTTTTCTTAGGTGGCGCCTATCAAGAAGTAATGGGAAATCTACATAATTTATTTGGGAGTACTAATGCAGTCCATATAAGATTTACAGAAAAAGGGAAATATAAAGTTGAGCATGTCATTCGTGGGAATACAAAATCAAATGTTCTTGAATATTTAGAACATGATCCAGAAATATTATTAGAGCGATTACGAAAATCAAGCGAATCAGCTATTCAAGGCGGGTATCTAAAAATCCATGATGCACAAAAACTAATTGAGCATGTAGAAGCAAGCCTCCGTCAAAGTACTTACCTACAGAACTAAATTAAGACAATTGTTGATTCAAATCATCATTAGCTTTTTCTAAAGCTAGATCCAAAGATTGAGGTTGACTACCACCAGCTTGAGCCAAATTTGGACGACCACCACCACCACCACCACACATTGTTGCAACCCCACTTATAAATTTGCCTGCATGAAAACCATCTGCGACTAAATCAGGAGAAAATGCAGCAACAAAAACTAATTTATTATCGATCTTCTGATTTGGAATGCCTCCAAAAACAACAGCAGAGTACTTGCCTAAATGATCTATCAAACTTGAAGCCGCAGATTGCAATCCAGATCCGTCAACTCCATCTAAACGTCTGATTAATAATTTACTCTTACCAACAGATTTTGCATAACTCGCCAAACCCAATGCCTTCGCTAATGCAAGTTCGTTCTTTACTTTGATAAGTTCTTTTGTTTTATCTTTCAATTCCAGTTGAAGGGATGAAACTCTCTCAACAATTTCATATGATTGAACCTTGAATGATTTACTTAACTCCTTAACTACCAAATCACGTTCATTAAAATAATCTAACACTGATGGACCAGCTATGGCCTCTATTCGTCTAACACCTGAAGCAATACCTGTCTCATTAATAATCTTAAACGTACCTAGTTGTGACGTGCGAGTTACATGGGTTCCTCCACATAACTCCATAGAAACACCTGGAACATCAACAACACGTACGACATCCCCATATTTCTCACCAAACATTGCCAAAGCACCAGCAGCCATAGCCTCCTTAATTGGCATTGTTTTAATTTGAATTGGATGATCTTCGTTAATCCATTGATTTATTCGTACCTCCATATCTTCAAGTTCTTTTTTTGTTAAAGGTTTTGGAGCATTAAAATCAAATCTCAATCGATCATTTGAAACTAACGAGCCTCTTTGACTCACACTTGAGTCAATCGATAACTTTAAAGCTGATTGCAATAGATGTGTAGCGGTGTGATTTGATGTAGTACGTTGACGAAAAGATGGAGTAACATTCATCTGAACAGATGCGTTAACTTTGAGAACTCCAGTGTTAACAATTCCAGAATGAATAAAAATATTCTTCTTTTTCCTAACGTTTTCTATAGACACCTCTAGATCTTGAGACGTTATTAAGCCTTGATCTCCAATTTGTCCACCCGACTCAGCATAAAAAGGAGTTGTATTAACAATAATCTTGACTAAATCACCCTCAATAGCTTGTTTCACTAATTCATTATTTTTAAAAATGCCTATCACAGTTGAAGTAGTGTCTAATTTTTCATAGCCCTCAAATCTTGTTTCATCAAATAAAGAAATTTCTCTTTCAATGGAACCTTCTTCAGTTAAATCAATATTGACAGAAGCATCTTTTGCACGTTTACGTTGCTTTGCCATCTCGTTTTCAAAACCATTAATATCCACAGAAATGCCTTTTTCATTCGCGATCTCTTCTGTTAATTCCAAAGGAAAACCATAAGTATCATAAAGCTCAAATGCCTGAGCACCAGAAATAAGATCACATTCATGAGCTGTTATCTCTGCTAAAAGTTTCTCTCCCCGTTCAAGAGTTTCAAGGAAACGAGATTCTTCTATTTTTAACTCATTAAGAATGATTTTCTTTTTTTCAAGTAATTGAGGATAAGCATTTTTCATCAACTCAATAGCAACTTCAGCCAGCTGAGGTAAAAACGACTGATTAATACCTACCAGTCGACCATGTCGAATCATACGCCGTATAAGACGACGAAGAATATAGCCTCGCCCTAGATTGCTAGCAGTTACACCATCACAAATTAAATGAGTTACAGCTCTGCAATGATCTCCAATAATTTTTAATGATGTTTTATTTTTTTTATTTGTAGTTTCATAATTAATTTGAGCTAATAAAGCCGCTGACTCAATAAGAGGAAAAATAAGATCCGTTTCATAATTATTAGATTTCCCCTGCAAAATTTGAGCCATTCTTTCTAAGCCCATTCCTGTATCAATATGACAATTCGCCAATGGTTCAAGATTGCCCTTTAAGTCTCGGTTGTATTGCATAAAAACCAAATTATAAAATTCTATAAATCGACTATCGTCTTCAAGATCTATTCCATCACTTCCTAATTCAGGTTTAAAATCAAAATAAAGTTCCGAACATGGACCACAAGGTCCTGTAGCACCAGATGACCAAAAATTATCAGAAGCACCCATTCTGATAATTCTTTGTGCATCAACCCCTACAACTTCTTTCCATATTTGCTCTGCTTCTGAGTCTTCTTCAAAAACACTAATAACTATATTTTTTGGATTTAGTCGAAAAACCTCAGTAGTTAATTCCCATGCCCATTGAATTGCCTCTTTTTTAAAATAATCACCAAAAGAAAAATTACCGAGCATCTCAAAAAAAGTATGATGCCTCGCAGTTCTCCCTACATTTTCAATATCATTTGTTCTTATACATTTTTGACTGGATGTTGCTCTCGGAGTAGAAGACTCTTTTAATCCTAAGAAGATAGGCTTAAAAGGTAACATCCCCGCAATTGTCAATAAAACTGTTGGATCATCTGGAATCAAAGAAGAACTTGCTAGTTTCTTATGATTATGTTGGGTAAAAAAGTTGATAAATGCTTCTCTTATCTCATCTCCCGAAAGGAATGGCGGATTCATTGAGGAGGAAGAATTTTGTTGCATACCTAAAAATTATCTCTAAAAAGGTTTTTGAGAACAATCACAAAAAACGTCAAATTTGCTCAACTCACCCTAAAGAATAACAAAATGGAAACCCGTGAGACTTCGAAAGACAAAATATTCAAAAAACATAAGTAGAGAACCTTCTCTATTGCAAACAAATACTATTTACGGGAAGCAGTATCACACTTATAAACCCCAATAGCCTATTATGGTAAAAAATGATCTAGGTATTTTCACTTAGCAGCCTGATTTATTAGACCTTCAGGCTTCTTCTCATTAATGTCTTTGGGAACATGATGTTTACTGAATCGACAGCTTTCAAAAATCAGAAAAGTGATGGTCCTAAGCTTTCACTGCAATATGAAAAATTTGCTGCAGATACGCACACTTTAAGATCATTGGATTGGGATCGAAGCAGATTTGATATTGAATTTGGCCTTCGAAATGGAACTACGTACAATAGCTTTTTAATAAGAGGCAAAAAAACAGCACTTATAGATACAAGCCATTTGAAGTTTAAAGATATTTGGTTTGAAAAACTAAAACAAGAAATCAATCCAACAGAAATTGATTATTTAATAGTCAGTCACACAGAACCAGATCATTCAGGACTAATTAAATACTTAATTGAATTAAATCCAAATATTGAAATCGTCGCATCTAAAGTAGCTATAAAATTTCTAGAAGACCAAATTCATCAACCTTTTAGTTCAAGAGCAGTCAAAAGTGGCGAAGAACTCAATTTAGAAATTAATTCAATCAGTGGAATTGAGCATAAAATCGAATTTATTAGCGCACCAAATCTACACTGGCCCGATACTATTTTTTCTTTTGATCACGGTACACAAGTTTTATATACTTGTGACGCGTTTGGTTTACATTACTGTTCAGAAATACTCTATGACGAGAATCCAAGCCTATTAAATGAAGATTTTCGATTTTATTACGATTGCCTCATGGGTCCCAATGCCCGTAGTGTAGTTCAGGCATTAAAAAAAATTGATGTATTGCCAACGATCAAGACTATTGGGGTTGGACATGGACCGATCCTTAATTTTAATACACAGTTATGGCTGAATAATTATAGAGAATGGAGTAATCAAAGAAGTACAGGAGAGAATTACGCTGTGGTTTGCTATCTAAGCCAATATGGTTTTTGTGATCAGCTGAGTCAAGCAATTGCTCATGGCATAGGCAAGGCAAATGCTCAAGTCCAATTAGTTGATCTTATTGCTTCAGATACTCAAGAGTTAAGTGCTCTAATTAGTGACGCAAGTGCCGTAGTTGTACCAACATGGCCTATCAAACCAGATTCAGAATTACACAGCAATATTGGAACGTTACTTGCATCCTTGAAACAAAAGCAGTGGGTGGCTACTTATGACTCATATGGCGGAAATGAAGAGCCTATTGACTTTATTACTAACCAATTAAGAAAACTTGGGCAAAAAGAAGCTTTTAAACCACTTCGAGTTCTTGACGAACCAAACAAAAGTGTTTACCAACAATTTGAAGAAGCTGGTACAGATCTAGGTCAAATTCTTACCAGAAAGAAAAATTTAGCAGCTACTAAAAGCCTTGATGGAGACTTAAATAAAGCACTTGGTTGCTTAAGCGGTGGACTCTACATTGTTACATCCAAAGAAAATACAGGGGCAGACAGTCGAGACGGTGCAATGGTTGCAAGTTGGGTTAGTCAAGCAAGTTTTGAACCCCCTGGAATAACCGTGGCTGTTGCTAAAGACAGAGCGATTGAATCACTATTACAAGTCAATGATCGTTTTGTTCTTAATATCCTTCAAGAAAATAACTATTTGCATCTCTTCAGACATTTTTTAAAACGTTTTCCACCCGGTGCCAATCGATTTGAAGGAGTTGAATTAATGAATGATCTTGCAGCTGGAGGACCAGTGCTATCTGATGCGCTAGCGTTCCTTTCATGTAAAGTTATTCAAAGAATGGAGACAACAGATCATTGGATAATTTATTCCTTAGTTGAAAAAGGTAATTTATCTAATACCCAAAGTAAAACAGCAGTTCATCACAGAAGAGTTGGTAGTAATTATTAACAATGAAAGTAGAACAAGTTTCTTCACCAAATTTCAATGCTTTCATAAAAAAAACCATTCAGATTCCTATTGAGGAAAACTTCATTTGCTTACGAAGCCTAAACCCAAAAAGAACAAGATTTGAAGTTGAATATTCCCTTGAAAAAGGCAGTTGCACTAATTCATTTTTATTTAAATCTTCTGAAGATGAACATTCTAAATTACATGATTATATTTTAATTCATCCTCCTGGTTTAACATTTGAAAAAGAATTTTTAGAAAAGTTAGATACATTAATTTGCAGTGATTCGGCTGTAATAAAATTAGTCATGGGTCATATCAATCCCAACAAAGTAGGTTTTGTGAAAAGAATGAAAGTGAAATATAAGAATTTAACGGTTATTTGTTCTAATCCAGGTGCAAAATTATTCAAGGAGATTTGGAATTTACGCAAACCCTCGAAAAATACGAATCCTAAAGAAGCATTAGAGACAGTTGAAGTTCTTCCAAATATTCAAATCATTAAACAATTAGAAACTCTGTCACTAGAAAGTAATTTTGAGATTACATTCATTCCCGCGCCAACAGCTCGTTGGCCTGGTGGACTAATTGTTTTTGAAAAGCAAACTGGTTTATTGATGAGTGATAAATTGTTTGGTGCGCATGTTTATGAAGAAAAATGGGCTGAATTAAACAGTATTAGTACGGAAGAAGAAAGAAGACATTACTTCGATTGTCTAATGGCACCGATGTCTGCTCAGGTGAATAGTATTATTGAAAAATTTGAAGACTTTGAAATTGATACGATAGTGCCTGGACATGGACCTGCAATAAGCGGTAGTTGGAGAAGTTTATTAAACAACTACCAAAGCTGGGGAGAAAGCCAAAAACATAGCAACTTAAGAGTTGCTCTATTATTTGCTAGTGCATATGGAAATACTGCTGCTATTGCTGATTCCATTGCTAGAGGAATTAGTAAAACAGGGGTCAAAGTTAAAATTATTAATTGTGAATTCACCGAATCAGATACCTTAATCACAGAAATTCGTAAAGCAGATGGATATTTAATTGGTTCACCAACATTAGGAGGACATGCACCAACCCCGATCGTTTCAGCACTTGGCACGCTTTTGGCTGAGGGAGATAGAGGCAAGCCGGCTGGAGTATTTGGAAGTTATGGGTGGAGTGGAGAAGCGCTTGATTTACTAGAAAAAAAATTAAAAGATGGAGGCTTTAAATTTGGATTTGAACCTATAAAAATCAAATTCAGTCCTGATTCTTTAATGATTAAACAACTTGAAGAAACAGGTATCCAATTTGGTAAGCAATTAATTAATGCAAAATTACGTCAACAAAGAAAAGCTAATGTTGGTTTAAACACTAGTAAAAATGATCCAACAATTAATGCACTAGGTAGGGTCGTCGGATCACTATGTATATTAACTGCCCAAAAAGAAAATGAAGATAATCTAATTAGCGGAGCCATGGTTGCAAGTTGGGTTAGTCAAGCAAGCTTTTCGCCTCCTGGTATTACGATTGCAGTGGCTAAAGAAAGAGCTGTAGAGAACTTACTGCATACAGGGGACAACTTTGCTTTAAACATTTTAGAACAAAACAATTACCAAAGCCTACTGAAACAATTTCTTCAATCATTCAAACCTGGAGATAATAGATTTGCCGATCTTGAGATCAAGTTAAGTCCAAATAATCAACCATTATTAAACGATGCTTTAGCTTGGCTTGAGGGTACAGTTAATCAAAGAATGGAGTGTGGGGATCATTGGCTGATATATGCTGAGATTAAACATGGAAAGGTCATCAAAAAAGATGGAGTAACAGCAGTTCATCATCGCAAAACCGGAGCGAACTACTAGATCCATTAGAAAAACGACTTAATCCTTTTCAACTTCCTTCCTGATTCCAAATGCCTAATAAAAGCCTTCTTGTTATATCTGCTAGTAATGGTGAAAACCTCAAACTAGCCAAAAGATTTCTAGTCGCTGGCAAAGAACTAGGTTACTCATGCGATTTACTTGATTTGACTGAATCAAAAAATAACTTACCGATATTTAATCCTCGTCATAATTCAATAGATCAAGCACCAGAAAATCTTAAGTCGATCAATACTCAAATGGAAAGCCACTCACACTGGGTTATTTGTGCGCCTGAATATAACGGTTCAATTCCTCCAATTCTGACAAATGCAATAGCTTGGCTGTCTGTGCAAGGAACGGATTTTCGTAGTTTATTTAACGAACGTCCAATTGCAATTGCAAGTTTTTCAGGAGGAGGATGTATGGAGTTATTACTTTCAATGCGAATTCAATTAACCCATCTTGGGGCTTTAGTATTAGGTCGCCAATTAGCTAGTAATAAATCAAAAATTGCTGAAGATAAATCAATCAACGCAATTCTCAATCAACTCCTAAAACTCAATCACTCCAATTAAATCGATCACTCATATTTACCGCGAATTAATTACTCATTAAAATTTAATTTATACCATGTCTGTAAGACTTTTTTTGCCATAGGAAGAGCATGTACTGAACCACCACCAGGTGTATTCTGAACAAATGCAACGATAACTATTTCTCCAGAGTCATAAGGTGCAAAACCAGCAAACCATGCATGATCAGTACCTCCACTGCTATCTTCCGCAGTTCCGGTTTTACCAGCGACTTGAGGAAGTATAGAGGAATCTACATTTATTTCCATAGCAGTACCACTAGTAACTACTTTTCGAAGACCACGACGGATTACATCAAGTGTCGTATCCTCAATGTCTACTTTTTGTAAATATTTCTCTGATCTCCAATTGACATTAGCATCAACCAAATGAGGCTTAATCAAATAACCGCCATTTGCAAAAGCTGCATATGCCCGTGCTAATTGCAAGGGGGTAACTAAAACGACAGATTGACCAATAGATGCACTAGCCATATCCTCTACAATCCAAGGGGTCTCTCCAGGATTACCCCAACCGCGGCCCTCATCAGCCCATTTCTTGTTCCCTACTAAGCCTTTATTTTCATCAAGAAAAGTCTCTATCCCAGTGTAATTGTCGAAGCCAAGTTTAGTTGCCGCATCATATAAGGCTTTCGAACCCGAACCAACGCCAACTTGATAAAAGAAAGTATTACTAGAAACTCTGAGTGCATCTTCATATCCAATCCGACCAAAACCTCTTTTATTATATTCTGGGAAGCAATGACTTCCATATGTAATACAAGGAAACGTATTTAATTTTTGACTAGCAGGAAATTTACCACTCTCCATACCTGCAATAGCAGTTATAGGCTTCCATGTACTCCCTGGATCGTATGCATTAAAGGCTCTACTCAATAGAGGGAGATTGGATGACAAAAAAAGATTGCCATATTGTTTATTTGTTAAAGTCTGAGAAAAAATATTAAGATCGAAAGTTGGTTGACTAGCAATTGCTCTAATTGCACCTGTTCGTGGATCAATCGCTACTATTGCTCCAGCAACTTTATCAGACAAAGCTTTTTCTGCAGTAAGTTGTAGGTCCAGATCAAGAGTTAATTTGATATCCTTACCAGCTTTTGGCAACTTGACCCCCAGACTGCGTTGAACCGTACCTATTGAATCAATCTCAAGCATTTCACCTCCCCAATTTCCTCTCAGTTTTGATTCAAAAGCCGCTTCGATACCTTTCCGTCCAATTCGATCAGATGATTTATAACCTTTTTCTGAAAGTCTAGAAAGCTCGTTTTGGCTTATCAACTGGGTATAACCCAAAGCATGTGCGGCTAAAGACTTATAAGGGTAATGTCTAACTAAAGCAATATCTATTTGAGCACCATGCAAGTTATTTTCTTGTTCTTTAAACCTAATCACTTGCTCCACAGACAAATCAGTTAATAGCACTTTTTTATAGGGCGTGTCGAAATTACTCCTATTAAATGCAATCTCTAATTGATCAGTAGAAACATTTAACAAATCAGATAAAGACTTTCTAAGATCAAACCATGTACTATTAGTTAAAAGCCTAGGTTGAATAGATAATGAGTAAGAAAGTTTATTATCAGCAAGAACAACACCATTACGATCTAATAGTCTTCCTCTTATTGGTGGATTAGCAATTACCTTAATTCTATTTTCTTCTGAGAGTTTTTTGTAATATGATCCATTAATTATTTGCAACCAAAAAAGACGAGCACCTGCTCCTACAAAAATCAAACAAACAAACAAAAAGAAAATTAATGGTTGATTAAAAGCACCTACGTGCTTTTTAGAGCTAAGATATAATTTTTCTTTTTTCTTCATTTCTATAAATAAAAAAATATTTATTAATCACTTTTATTTTTTGAGTCATTACCAATCAAATGTCTCATTTGGTCCAAGTCGCTATCAATTCTATTTAAAGTTGAAACTAAAGAATCTTGATCATTAATTTCAGAGTCGGGGTGGTTCTCTTCAACAGTTACATCAACTGAAACAACTGGATAACCTAAGCCTGGAATAAATTGATCAATCTTATCCCTCAATGTCTTTGCAGAGGTTTCGCCATCAACCTGGAATTCTGACAACGGATCTTTTGATTTGAATACATCTATTATTTTTTGAAATCCACCAGTTTTCGCATTTTTAATAATACCCAAACCGAATGGTAAAGCTGACTCCATTGCAAATAAATGAAGATTTCTGAATTGGTCTTTAGCCATAATGGCTCAATAAATTTTACTTAAGAATACCTGTTTCTGATGTTGGAAAGTAAGGAGTACAACTATTGCTTGAAATGCCTATAGACCAGCCAGAAAAAATTGATATTACCATTATTGCTGCGACTGGAAGAAAAGCTTGATGAGTAGTTTCAAGGGTTAACCATTCTCTCCAACCTCTTATAAAACGTTCTCTGGCAAATCTATTACGCTCTTTTGACGCTTCATTAATTTTTTTTCTAAATGATTTTTCTACCCATCGCTCAAAAGCCTTTTTTTTAGTTACTGCCATCTTTCTCTCTACTTCTAATAATTGTCCTGCAGTAAGATGAGGGTGGAAAGTGTTTATTAATTCGAGAGTTTTTAAAAACATTTCAACTGCCGCGTCTTTAATAACCCGCTCTTCATCTCTAAGAAAAGTCCAATCAACTTCAGGATAAAAACGAGCTCTATTTAGATTAATCTGCTCCTCTCCTAACTGGCCAGGCTCTCTCAACCATCTATCAGTATTGTTGTCAAAGCGTCGCCAATATAGAAAAGGGTTAATATAAATAACCTTTCCTGAGATAGTAATACTATCCTTTTGAAGCCGTCGGCTTAAATGCGAATCAGTCTGTTGTGCAACCGTCAAAAGTAATCAGCCATTGAACTAAGTTATCTTTTTTTTTACAAGTAGACCAGCCCCAAAATACGATTGTTCAACAGAGGAATATACAAATTGATCTAACTTCACAAGACACAAAGAAATCTAATTTACTTGATCAATTTCTATCGAATTCTCGATTTTTATTTAACTGGAGGGTCTTTTTCGAAAGCTTACATACTTATAGCTCTACTAATGAAATTCAAATTTTTACAAAAACAAGTATCTAATTGAATCAGTTCATGCAAAACAACAAATATTCAGTTAAGTTCATTACGAACATACTTAAACAAAAGAAATGCTTCGTAAGCAAGAAAAAAATGCTGTAACAAGAGGAGTAATCCTTGCTATTGGTTGGGGATGGGGTTTAGATAGATTTTATGAAGGTGACAAAAAAGGAGGTATTCTCTCAATCATTGGCTGGGGAATTGTATTTACAAGTTTTCTCTACTTGAAATGCTCAGGTATCGAATATGTTGATGGAGTCAAAGACTATTCCAACTACAATCCAAATCCTCTAATAGTTCTCCCTTTAATTGCTGGTTTGTACGGAATCTATTTAATTATAAAAAAAGGTTTTAGATTAGCCAAGCAATTTGAGAATGCAGAAGACTAATTTATTCTTGCATTAGATAAATCAATTCAAGCTTTTGATCTAAGTCATTTTGTATCTGAATAGTGACAAAAAGTCATCCTAGGACTAGAAATAAATTGACAAGGCAACTGCTCACACAATCAACAAACCAACCGGATCGTTAATGCTCAGGTTTTGAGTTTCACAAAATATTGATGAGTATATTTTTGAGCAGTAGAGATCCTCAGCAGTGGAAACAAGAAAACACTTGTTCTTAATTTCCAAAAAATCGCCTTAGTATCAATAAGGCGATTTTTTTGTAATTAATTTAATTAGAAAAAACCAAATCCAAAGAAAGCAATTAGATCGGTATTCTCTACATTTTGTCAGACTCATTAACGATCGATTCAACTAATATTGTTATTTATTATTTTCTAAATGGCTGAAGAAAATACAACAGACAAGAAAAAATGCAGGGCAAAAGGAAAAGCAATGTTTGCTTATGGCATTATTCAACTAGGTTCTAATGTAGTGTCTGCTGTTGCTCTTGCTGCAATCGCCTTTAGTATTTGTTCATTGAAACAAGAATCAAAAGTTTTCAACGAATGTGTTGAAGAAGTTCAAACGACTGGTAAGAGTTCCGTTGATGCAGTTCACTTCTGCAATGGTGGGAACTAATAATTAGAGAAGAAGGCGAAAGGATTATTTAACTACTTAAGGGATTAACAGAAATGGGGGTGACAAAAGTCTAGTCCCATTTTTATGTCTTTAATTCTTCCATTCTTCTTCAAATTCCTCCTGCAATTCTGACTCCGATAAAGAGTTATAGAAACCTCTCCGATTTTTTCTCACTACGCATTGGTTACTCTCAATAAAAACATTTTTATAGGCTATTCTCAGGTAACTGATTTTCATTTGATTTTTTTACACCAATTGATTCGCTAAATCCTGAGGCAAGTATTCCAGTGGGTATTGCTATTGCCGCAATGCCCATAAGAGAAGTTATAGATGCAATTGTTTTACCAACTACTGTAATTGGTATTGAATCACCATAACCAACAGCACTAACAGTTGTTATTGACCACCAAAGACATCTAGGAATTGATCCTAATAATTCTGGTTGAATAGATGATTCGGCGAGATACATACAAGTACTACTGATCAACAAAAGTAAGACTGTATAAAAAGTCGATATTTGTAATTCTTGACTCTTTGATCGAAGTGCATAATTGAAATGAAAAACACTTTGCTTAAATTTTTCACTTCTTCCAATTTTCAATATTCTTAAAAGTCGAATAACTCTAAGTATTTTTAATTCTGCTCGAACACCTATGAAAGAGGGGACGATCGCTATGACATCAATAATTGCCATTGGCGAAAAAATATAACGAAAAACTCCTTTCCAACCTTTTCCATATTTTGCATCAAGAGGTGCGACCCATAAACGACAAAAATATTCAACACAAAATAAAGCACCAATAATCCAGTCTAGAAGGTCTATCTGATGACCAAATTGATAATCAATTGAATTTTCAGTAACGATAACTGCAAAGAAAATCGAAAGAAAAATGGTAACCCCACAAATTTTGTTAAATAAAGAAGTTTTACCACCTGCTGCATTATTCATTACCTGCTCATAGATTCTTAGACGAAATTCATTCATCGTTAGCAACTAACTTAAAATAGATGCCTACAACTTAAGCAAATATTGCATTTTTTTCTCTGTATACTTGACGCGCCCACACACATCAATAGTATATTTGTATTAACTTAGTCTTCGCGCAAGTAATTCTAACTCTTAACTCACCTGCGTATTGCTAATGAGCAAGGTGCTTTTTGGATGATTTGAATTATCCCCAAGATGCATGACTGAACCAGCACTATAAGCATTACTATCTCCAACAGGATGTATGGTCTCTAATAACAGAGATTTTGTATGTTTTTTATTAGCGACTTTAAATCTGCGATGGCATTCCCGACTGTTTTCATGCAACTGTGGTATTGCCTAGAAGATGGCACTCCAACCAAATTAAAAGACAGAAAAAGACTTCGTTACGAATCTACTTAGGAATTTTGGAATGAACTTCTATCTCAAGACTGGGAATTCGTTGATTATCAATCTGCCTAAGGGTGGTTATTACCAGAGATATTTACATTTAGTAGGAGTAGATGAAACTCAAGAGTCATAACACGCGTGAAAATATAAAGGTGGTGTGATTTGACTCTAGGGAGGCACTCGCATCTAATGTAGTGGAGAGAGAACACTTTTCGTGCGCCCTCTGCAATGGTTGAAACAACCCCAACCACTAATGAATGTCACGGATTTTCCTTTTTCAATTTCTTTACAATTAAGACAAAGGATAGTACTCCTAAAATAAGAATAATATCGATAAGCAAGTGACCATTTATATACATCTATTAGTAAAAATACTCTGGTATTTTTACTAATAGATTAAATTATTTGAATACGATATAAAAGATGTAGGAGTCAACGCACTTCCATAGGTCTGGAGTGATGGACTTAAAGGAGGCGACCAACATTTCGCCTCCTTATTTAATGCAAATTTTCAGGTTGAGTAATACTTATTTGAGAAATGAAAGCAACTTGCTGAAGGTCGCTGGAAACGAACCAACTATAAGTTCTAGTACTCCAAGCACTACCACTACGATTGCAGTATCTACCAACAAGTCTTTCCAGTTGTATTTCATCTCAAGGTGACCATATCTGGCGTAATGCATTACGTTGGATATGAATATGCGATTACATTTTTTACTATAAGAACTGCACGTATCGCAATAAGTCCAATGACAAAGATCCATTTAGATCTCTTATCAGCGAGCAATCTGTTCATAAATTGATGTACTGATATAAAGCTTTCGTCAACGATAGCAATAATGTTTTTTATCGAATAATCTTCAAAACTATTCAATCAAATTAATGAAAACAACAGTTATGCGTCACTCATCTCAAGTGATGCCCTTGTTTCATCTGCAAAATGGATTTCAAGTTCATTACTAAATATATCCGTGCCATTGGAAGGGATAACGAGGGGTAAACCTCTAAAAGTAAGCAAACCATCTTTCATTTTTAATTCCTTCGACGAATAGTTCCCCTCGTGCGGTCCATCCTCTGTCTTAAACTCCCCTGCTTCTATCCTCGACCAAATAATAAACCAATCAAGCTTTTCCAATCTCTCTAATTTAGCCTCATTGAATTCGTAGTAATCGTCAGAATCAAAAAACTCTATTATAGACGACTCCACACCTGCACCATCAACTTCTATTCCTCCTTCATCTAAGTGAATTTGATATTCCTCTGCCCCGTCCTCTTCAAGGAGCACTTCATTATTAAATGTCTTCTGTGCAAGTGATAACATATCTGCCTTTCTGTCATTAAGAATTTTGCTTATCACCATGTCTTCGTCCCAGTGATTCTCATCAATAATGTATCTCAATGAACCAAATCTTTCAGAAAGTGCCTTATTAGCAGCATCTTTAGCAATCCTCGCTGCCTTTTCACTATCTTCATCAAGTTCCTGTTTTAGGCGTTTTAATTCACTGGCAAGAGCATCCATTTTTTTGTAGAAATCGCCATAGTATTTTCCAGCTCTAGTTTTTTCACTTGAGTAGAAAACCTTAATGTATTGAATATCTCCGTTGAAAGTAACTTCAAATGACATTAGACACTAACTATTTCTTATTAAAATGATCACGCTTTTTTCGAATCCTCGCCATAGTTAATTTAATGAGGTTTTTTTGTGGGTGTAATCAGAGTTAATACT
>QCJZ01000015.1 GCA_003215695.1 Prochlorococcus sp. AG-409-J03
TGGAGATGCATTTGGCTTTGAAACATTAAGTCTATTAGATTTTGTTGGTGATTCATCCAGCCTTAGACCAGAGACCATTTCAACAGTAATATCCAAGCTCAAAGAAGAAAATGTAAAAGTTTTATTCGCTGAACAAAAGCCTCCTTCCAAGCTGTTAAAAAACTTAAGTAGACAAACTTCAACTCCAATCTCAAAAAATCAAATCTATGTTGATGGACTAATGTTAAAAGGCAATACTGTTTCAGTCGCTGTACATAATACATGCACAATTGTTAATTCACTTGGCGGCGAATGTGATCAGATAGAGGGGGAAAAGCTCGAGAACGAATGGAATTCCTTAACTAAACCTTAACTTTGAAATAAACAATCATGTCTGGTTTGAGTAAACTAGACATGATTGTTTATTTCAAAATGTCTCCACCTAAAGGATATAAATTTTACAAACAACACTGGGAAGATCAAGCAAGTTTTATGGATAAACCACCGTGGGATAAAGATAAAATCTTAAAACTGATAATTTCATCTGATTTCATCGACAACCTAAAGGAACTTCAATTTTCAGATCATTCGCTTAAAAAAGAGAAAGGAATAAATATATTAAGAGTAAAGATTCCATACAACTATAATGAGCTTGATGACTTTCAATCAAAGTCACTAGAATTACTTGGCATACAAGAGAATTGGATTACTGCTATTTCTCTTGATAACTCTTATTGTTCACATCGCTAATCAAAGGGAATGAGTAACAAGCAGAAAGTACCAGTTACAATTCTGACTGGTTTTCTAGGGTCTGGGAAAACAACTTTACTTAATCGAATCCTGAGTGAAGAGCACGGTAAAAAAATAGCTGTTATTGAAAATGAATATGGTGAAGTTGGTATTGATCAAGGATTAGTAATCAATGCGGATGAAGAAGTCTTCGAGATGTCTAATGGCTGCATCTGCTGCACCGTTCGGGGAGATCTTATTCGTGTCCTTGGAAATCTTATGAAGAGGAGAGACAAATTTGACTATGTATTAGTTGAAACTACTGGCCTTGCTGATCCTGGTCCTGTAGCTCAAACATTTTTTATGGACGATGAAATCCGTGAGGAGTTTTCACTTGATGGCATAGTTACACTTGTTGATGCAGCCCATATAGATCAACAACTTGGACGTAGTGATGAAAGTTCGGAGCAAGTTGCCTTCGCTGACGTACTTGTCCTAAATAAAACTGACTTAGTTACAGATGAATCACTCGATAATTTAGAGGCACGACTACGCGATATGAATCGTATGGCTCGTGTTATACGAAGCAAACAAGCAGACGTCTCAATCGATACTGTACTTAATTTAAGTGCTTTTGATCTTGATCAGGTCCTAAAACGTCGTCCCACCTTTCTTGAACCAGAGTATCCATTTGAATGGACAGGCGTGTATTCGCTTGAAAAAGGTCGCTATGAACTTTCTCTAGAAGAGGGACCCGACCCTACCATGTCTCTAGTCATGTTATTGGACCAAGGTAAGGATGAGACATCTCTGAACACAGGTGCTGAATCATGCGTGAGACTCTACGCCGAACAAGAACAACCTATGAATCCAGGGGATATAATTTCAGGCGGCAAACATGTGAGTCTTCAACTTCAATCTAAAGGTACTAAGTCTTTCCTCATAGACGTTGACAAAGCAAGAGATATAGGTCTATTCACCCAACATACAGCCGAGGAATTCAATTTAAAAATAACTAAGGTAAAAGCCTCACATGCTGACGAAAAAAATAATGATCAAAACGGTTCCATAATCTCTCCAATAGCTGAGAGGGTTTGGGTAGCAGAACACGAACACGATGATGAAGTAGGTTCTTTCGCTATTGAGCGAGTCGGTGATGTAGATCCGGAGAAACTCAATAGGTGGCTCAGTCGACTCCTGTCAGAGAAAGGTGTGGATATCTTCCGCACCAAAGGATTTATTAGTTATGCGGGTGAATCTAGGAGAATTGTTTTTCAAGGAGTTCACATGCTCTTCACAGCTCAACCTGATAAAGAATGGGGCAATGAACCTCGCCGCAACCAACTCGTCTTTATCGGTAGAAATCTTAATGAAGCAGAAATGAGTCAGGAGTTTGATAAATGTCTGGTATAGAAGCATTTAGTCCCAAGGGAATGCTTCACGAAGGTTGGTCTGCTCAAGTTGACGACTACGCGATTGTTTGCGGCTGGGCACTACAAGGTAAAACCTTTTTAGTAGGTGATGTCGCTGGTGGGCTTTACGCATTCGAGGGGGAATCTGGAAAGCTCATATGGCAAACAAAAGACATACATAAAGGTGGTTTACTAGCAATGTCTATTCATCCAGATGGGAATACTTTTGCAACTGCCGGCCAGGATGGACATGTATGTATATGGGAAAGCAAAGAAGGTGAGTCAACTAAAAATTTGGAACTTGGGAAAGGATGGGTTGAGCACATCAAGTGGTCTCCAGACGGAAACTTTTTAGCAGTAGTTTTTGCTAAATACGTCTACGTTTTTGATGAAAAAGGTAGAGAACACTGGAGATCAGAGGAACACCCGAGTACTGTAAGCGCGATTGCTTGGTCAAATTCCAATGAATTAGCAACAGCATGCTATGGCCAAGTAACTTTTTTTGATGTAGTAAGCGACAAGATCAATCAAAAGTTGGAGTGGCGAGGCTCACTAGTATCTATGGTGCTTAGCCCAGATGGAGACATAGTGGCATGCGGCAGTCAAGATAATTCTATTCATTTTTGGCGTCGTTCAACTGATCAAGATTCAGAGATGACTGGCTACCCAGGTAAACCAAGCCACCTAGCTTTTGATCAAACCGGAACAGTCCTTGCTACCGGGGGTAGTGATCGAGTGACGGTTTGGAGTTTTCAAGGCGATGGTCCTGAGGGTACTGTGCCAGGAGAGTTAATGCTTCATACGGAACCCATTTCATGCCTTTCTTTCTCACATAGCGGGATGCTTCTAGCTTCTGGTGCAAGAGATGGTTCGGTTTTCTCTTGGTTTCTTCAAAAAGATGGTCAGGGTGATCCAGTTGGTGGTGCATTTGCAGGTGACCTCGTAAGCCAAATCTCCTGGCGACCTGATGACAGCGCCTTGGCTGCAATCAATGCGAATGGAGGAATTAAGGTTTGGGAGTTTAAGGTTCGGACGAAAACGGTTCCTCAGGGATTTGGATAAAGTTAAAATCTTTCATTTCATATGGATAATTGAGAACTATTCGTGGCAATGGCTAGAACATTAATAATTCAAAAAGAGGAGTTTTTACTGATGTGTAAATATTCCACATCACGTATATATGGTTATAACCCACTAGAGGACTCAATGAATAAAATACTTCTTTGGCTTCAAGAATTGCTCATTTCAATGGGCAATGCTCTATTTCATCCTTATAAAGATAATTCACCTCCAAGTTTTGAGGCACAGCCTTTCAGAGATGATCCGTATAAAAACCGCGGAATTGCGTAAGATAAGGTCAAATTCTTTTCAATTTCAAAGAGGGGTCCAAGTGGGCCTCTTTTTTATTAGCAATTTACTAGAAGAAAAAGTAACGACCGAACCATAAAGAATTAGAGAATATGCTTTAATGGTCCCATGAATACACCGATTAAGAAGAAGTTAAGCACTAGCAATCCTGGCGTTAACTTAAAAAAAACCGACAATAAAAAACCTACTTGGCATTTTGAAGTAGAAGGTAGCGGTCAAAGAAAGAGATATTTAAGATCTCTAAAAGACAAGGCTCCAGCTTAATTTATAGCCTTTTAATTAAAACTACTTCATCTAAATCAAACATAACCGCTAGCCAACCACGATAACGAGAGGGAAAGTCCATCTCAAATTTTTGTTGAAATGGTACTTTCAAGAAATCTAAAGTATCCAGAGATCAAAAAACCTTGAGAATAGTATGAACTTAATTGCTAGTTATAGAAATAAAGGTTTTGAATCTGTTGCAGATGGTGTGATGTCTTTTTTCGATCGTCGAAAAGACTTGCATCACAATGGAATCTCCTTCAATAATGGAGAAAATAATGATTCAGATCCTGCAAAAGTTTCTACTGATATCAGCCTTGTAGCCATAGATCGAACTGATCCAGAATCATTTGCGTTGTCTGAAGTAATAATAAGAGGAGTCAATGCTGGTCTTCAAAAATACCTTCAAGAACGACCTCTTTTTAGGGAATGCGCTCCTGAAAAATCCCTCTTTGTTAATCCCATTTTCAACTTACAACGTTATGCTCCTGGAGAGGGTTTTAAGAAATGGCATTGTGACTGGACTATTAGCGAAGAAGCGACAGAACCAGTTCACAGAGTCTTAGCATGGATTCTTTATTGCAATGATGTCGATTCAGGAGGCACAGAATTTCACTGGCAGGAATATCATGAGAAAGCCGAACGCGGGAAATTGATTATTTTCCCAGCTGGTCTTACACATATTCATAGAGGCCGCATCAACAATAGTCATCCCAAAACAATTGCGACTGGATGGATCAATGCCGGTTCACAAGATGCATATATTTCCAGGCTAGCTCGTTAGTGAATCACTTATTGCATTCATTGAAAAATTTCTCATTAGGAAAATTCAATCTGATCGCGTCTAAATTCTTTAATGAAAAACGATTTGTTGAGATCTAGCTTGATAAAAATTTTTGAAAAAGATTCATCAAATTGGGAATGTATTGTGTATCATCTAACGACGTTCAGCTCAATTTGAGTCGCAGTAAGATTCAAGCCATGGAACGGGGACTTGAACAATGACAAATTATGGCAATGGCCGAGCTAACTTACCGAGGACTAAAGTACACTCAAACTAAATCCGATAAAGGAGCACAAGAACTACACTTGCAATATTCTGGTTATGAAATCATGAGCAAGAGAATTCATGAGGCTATGAAAGCTGAAATGGATTAAAAAATAAGCTCAAAAAAAGTTTAATCCCCTAGATCAACATAATTTTTAATTATCAATTTATATTCAATCTATTTATTTTAAAAATGACAAAGCAAATGGATTGAATTAATAACTACAGATCTACATTCAATAATGTTTTAAAAATATATTGTTTTAATATTCATCATGCAATATGAGCCCGGGACATTAGATTGCCATGTCTTCCTAGAATGCAAAGAGCAAATAGAGAAAATGCTACTTAGATTGTACAAAATAGAAAATACTGAACATATTTGCGACCAACTTCAGTCAATTTACCTACAAATAGAAGGTATGCACGAGTTAAAAAAAGTTAAACGAAAAACTGTTCCCTCCAATCAAGAATTGATTAAATAAATTGATAACTTCATAAAATGATGATCAGATTCTTAATTTTGTATCAATTAAGTCTGAATTTATATACCTATATTACCTATAACTGTTTTATAAGAAAAACCGTTCCAAAGTTTTCTGTAGGGAGGTCAACACTACTGGGAAGGGTTTTGTCCTCCCTCCTACCATTTTTAGGAAAAAATTAATTCATATAATTCATTTATTAATTAAATCCCAACTTCAAAGTTCCCCAGAGATCAAATACTGCAAACAAAAAAGCTATAAAAACTAAGTCCCATGCCTTTTGCTTAATAGCCCAGGGAGCAAAAAATAACTCACCTATCCCATGAAGAGCTGCACCGATTAATAAATGATCTAAAACCAAAAGGCCATGAGATAATAAAAATAATCCACTAGCGAAATATCTCAAAAATGTATCATAAGCTATGAGTTTAATTTTTTTTTATGCTCGAAAAGGTTATCGCTGTTGCTGGCATAGATTTAAAGGTTTTAACCATTAGATCAACTAAAATTTTTTGATTTTTAATGCTTAATTTAGCCATTACTTGGGAATGATTTCTAAGATTGAACTTATAAAGTTTTTATATAATCTGATGTATCATTAATTGCTTTATCAGCCAAATAAAACAAAACATATTGACGACTTTTTAGTATATTTAAATACTTTAATTTAATTCTAGGTGGAGAAATGATCTGAAAATGAATGAATTAATACAGTAAAATATATATACCATAGTTATATTGAAAAAGAAAAAAGTTTTAGATGAAACTAAATTTTGTACCTGTCAATATTTTTCGAGAGACTCATGAAGTAACTTTTTTAGATGCCAGCGTTAAGGGGGCAAACGGTAGTGATGTTGTTCTTCATAGAGGAGGAGCTACTTCACCTCCTGATTTAAATGGCTTTGAGCAATATTATGTACACCATCATCAAATAGATAATAATCTTGTACTGGAGGGAGATCGAACTTTCACACTTTTAAATCCTCTTTGGAATGAACCTCATCACATAGTTTATCTTCACAGATTCATGGGTGCACTTGAAATCCCTATCGGAACATTTCATAGATCAATATCTGGCAAGGATGGAAGTATTGTTATAAATCAAGCAATTAGAGATGAGCAATTTGAACCAACTGCCGAGTTTAATCCTATAAGTATTGAAAATAGAAGTGATTTACGAAAAGCAAAGTCAACTGAGCCTATTATTTGGTTATGGAAAGATGGAGCAATTAAAAGGATAAAAGATTCGATATTTTCAAAAGCAGCTTAAACAATAGAGTAGTCTAATTAACTTTAAAATAATATTTCTAGTAATAGAATAAATAATCAACCTGACATCGCAATTCTTCCATAAACAATATCATTCATGCAAAGTCTTTCGAAAGGCATGTACAAAAGTAATTCGTCCAATTAATACAAACTAAATCATTAGAGCAAATATCATTAAGTACATATTAATCTTCATTAAATTAATCAATATTATTTATAAAAAATCAAAGGCTAAAACCTCTCAGGTCTTGTATCCATTGAGGCAGACTATAAATAGTATGATCAAAATCATATAATAAAATATAGTAAACAATGAGTCCACTGTTTAAATGTCTAGGCTGTGGACAAAATATTGAAAGATCAACAAAGACTTTTTGGAAAAAGAAAGGTCATATTCTTTGCTCTACATGCCAAGACAAAATAGAACAAGAAACAGCTTTTATTCAAACAAAATAGATTTAAACACTCAGGAATTTCTCTATAACTGCTTTACTTAATTCACTAGTGGGACCATTAGCCACTATCCCTCCACGTTGCATTGCATAATAACGATCTGCTTGTCTCACAAAATGCAGATGTTGCTCTACCAATAAAACCCCAACACCAGTTTCGCTAATAATCCTTTTTACTGCTGATTCAATATCTTGAACGACATTCGGTTGTATTCCTTCAGTTGGTTCATCCAGTAACAGCAATTTTGGTTTTCCAAGTAATGCTCGTGCTATTGCAAGTTGTTGCTGTTGCCCTCCGCTTAAATCACCTCCTTTACGAGCAAGAAATTGTTTTAAGACAGGGAAAAGTTCAAATACAAGTTCATCAATCTTTTTATGCTTTGCCAAGCCTCCAGGCAAAGCCTCTAATCCAAGTTGCAGATTTTCCTCGACAGTTAGATACGGTATTATCTCTCGCCCTTGAGGAACATATGCAATTCCAGAACGAGCCCTTTGATGAGGTAACTTTCTATTTACCAAATCACCATTGAAAATAATCTCTCCACGCCGAGGTGTTAACAACCCTATTAAAGTTTTAAGTAAAGTTGTCTTTCCTACTCCATTTCGACCTATTAGACAAATCATCTCACCTTCATTGATATTCATATCAACATCTCGAAGAATATGACTTTCGCCATAGTAGGTATTCAAGCCTTTTATCTGAAGCATAGTCATTCTTCTTCCTCCTCAGATTTCCCTAGATAAACCTCTATCACTAAAGGGTCATTTTGTATATCACTCATAGATCCCTCTTTCAATACATGTCCTTGGTGCAAAACACTAACAGGACAATCAAGTCTACGAATAAATTCCATATCATGATCAATGACTAAAATAGTGTGATCTCCAGCCAAAGATTTAAGAAGATCAGCAGTTAAATCTGTTTCTTCATCAGTCAATCCAGCTACAGGTTCATCAACAAGTAAAAGGTCAGGATCTTGTCCAACTAGCATCGCAATCTCAAGCCATTGTTTTTGGCCATGAGAAAGGGCTCCAGCTCTTATATTGGCTTTTGATTGAAGGTTAACAATACTCATTAAACGTTGAATTTCATCTAAATTCTTAACCTTTAAACTGTTTATTAATAACGACAAAGGAGTTTTAGGTCTGCTCACTGCTAGAGCAAGGTTTTCTTGAACAGATAAATTTTCAAAAATTCTTGGACTTTGAAATTTTCTCCCAATCCCTTTACGCGCTATATGAAACTCTTTTTGACCAATCAAAGATTTTTCTTTAAAAATCACATCGCCTTTTGTCGGTACTACTTTCCCAGTGATTACATCTAAAAATGTAGTTTTACCTGCACCATTGGGGCCAATAACTGCTCTAAGATCACCTTGATTCAAAGCCAAATCAAGATCTCTAAGAGCAAGAAATCCTTCAAAACTAACTGAGATTTTCTTCAGCTCTAGTAATGGAATAGTCATGAGTTCACCTCACCTTGTTCGTTAACTTCAAGCCTTGGATAAGTCTCTAGTTTTTTATTAGCCCCAATCAAGAACAATAATTTCCTTATACCACCTTTTCGAATCCAGCCTAAGACACCCTCTGGGAGTGCTGTTACAACAAGAATAAATAATCCACCTTGAATAAACATCCAACTTGCTGGCAAAGCTTCACTCACCAAACTTTTTGCATAATTAATAAATACAGCTCCAAGGATTGCTCCTAGCAAAGTTCCTCTCCCACCCACGGCAACCCAAATAACCATTTCGATAGAGAAAGGGACAGTCATAAACTGAGGAGAAACTATTCCAGATTGAACTGTATACAAAGCTCCTGAAATACCAGCTAATCCTCCTGCTATTGAAAAAATGATTGTTTTAAAAATTACTGGATTGTATCCAGTGAAACGAACTCTAGCTTCATCATCTCTAATTCCAATAAGGATATTTCCAAATCTATCTCGAACAATCCACCTCGCAAAAAACCACGCCAAAATGACTAAAACAGCTGAGATCCAAAAGAACCATCTTTGCATTATTTCTGAACCCACCATTTGTCCAAATAACTGAGTTACGTCTGTTTTTAAACCATTGGTTCCATTAATCAATTTCTGTTGACCATTAAAGAAATTGAAAAAAACTAAAAGAGCCGCTTGTGTAAGGATTGAAAAATAAACACCTTTGATTCTATTTCTAAAAACTAAGTACCCAAGAAGACCAGCAATCATTGCGGGTAGCAACCAAATAGAAATCAGAGTAAAAGCAGAACTTTTAAAAGGTTCCCAAAAAAATGGAAGTTTTTCGACTCCATATAAACCAAAAAACTCTGGGATACCATTTGGGAATTCTGATGCACTATTCAACTGGAGGAACATCGCCGCACAATATCCACCAAGAGCGAAGAAAATTCCTTGACCTAAACTCAACATACCTGTAAATCCCCAAATCAAATCAACTCCAAGAGCCACTATTGCAAGTGATAAATATCTCCCTAATAGGTTTAATCGAAAAACAGGAAGTACTGAAGGTGCAGCAATGATTAGGGCAATAATTAACACCCAAATAATTAAGTTAATCCAACTTGTTTTTGTAGAAAAAATACTCATAAATCAAGACTCCACCATTCTTCCTTTTTGTGGGAACATTCCAGTTGGTCTAAATTGGAGGAATATTACTATCAAGGCAAATATCATTACTCTAGCCATGCTTGTTGTCGCGAAAAAATCTATTGTCGAATAAAGAGGGGATGGCATTTCTGGCCAGATAGTCAGTAATCTTCCTGCTCCTATCAAATCGGTCATTATTCCAATAGAAAAAGAAGCAAGGATTGTTCCTAATAAATTGCCCACTCCACCAAGAACCACAACCATAAAGCATCCCACAATATAATTCCCACCGACATTTGGCCCCACTGAGCCAAGAAGTGAAACTGCAACTCCTGCAACACCAGCTAGACCAGAACCTACTCCAAAAGTAATAATGTCTACTGTTTCTGTTGATATACCTAGGCAATCACTCATAGGTCTATTTTGAGTGACCGCTCTAATTCGTATTCCCCAAGCTGTTTTATCAAGAAAGAAAATCACTACTAAAACCGATATTAAGGTAATTAAGATTATTAAAAGACGAGTTTTAGGAAAAGTAATTCCAACAAAATCAATTCCACCTCTCATCCAAGAAGGAGCTGTAACATCAACATTCCTTGCACTCGCACGACTAAGTTTGCTTACTAAAGACGATAAGACTCCTCCTGTTAAGACTCCTAAAAACGCTGAGAAGGCCCAAGTAAATGCCCTTATTAATTTACCTTTCGCACCATTCAGTAAGTCATCAGAAATAAATAGCGGTGTAAACAAGCCAAAGAAAAGTGCTATTACCAGTCCACTGCCATAGGCTAAGGGAACACTTCTGACAAATTGTTGAAGTATTAGGCTGACTCCCCATGTCGCTAAAAGTGTTTCGAGCGGACTTCCATAGAGGCGTCTGATAACTGTTCGCTCTAAAAGAATACCAACTGTTCCACTAACTAAAAAAGCAATTCCAATAGCGACAATGACATACGAATCATAAAAAGGTTTTAAAAAAGAAACTTGTTTAAAGATTAATTGGGTTATGTATGTTGAATATGCTCCAAGCATCATCAATTCACCATGAGCAAGATTGATGACACCCATTAATCCAAAGACAATTGCTAGTCCCAGTGCTGCAACGAGTAAAACTGAGCCAATAGCAACGCCATTAAAAAGACTTTCAAGAATAAGTTGCACTAGCTTGGTTGATATTTTTCAGAAATAAGGAGCCTTAAGGCTCCTTATTAGAGTCTATTTATAAGTCAAAATCGAATTATAATCTGTATTTTTCACCTTTCTTAGGATCAGTCCAATCACAAGCGTAACCTTTTGAACTTGGGTGTTTTTGGTTCCAAGCTTGTGGTTCCACTACTCCTGTTTCTTCGAGAATTGTAAAACCACCTTCTGAATTGATTTCACCGATTCTCACTGTTTGAGATAGATGATGATTAGGCATAACTTCTACAGGCCCTTGTGGAGCATCGAATGTCTGACCAACCAAAGCTTCTCTCACAGCATTGTCATCAAAAGTACCAGCCTCTTCCACTGCCTGCTTCCATAGATATACCATGTTATATGCTGATTCTTGAGGATCAGCTACAACACGATCACTACCCCATCTCTTCTTAAAGCTCTTGGCAAATTTCTTCGAAGCAGGAGTATCAATCGACATCATGTAATTCCAAGCACCATAATGGCCCTCTAGGAACTCAGGTCCAATAGTACTAATCTCTTCTTCCGCAATGGAGTAGTTCATGACGTAGTAACCGTTAGAAGGAGTAATTCCTGCGTCTTGAATTTGCTTGAAGAAAGCAACGTTTTGATCACCATTTAAGGTATTAATGATTATCCCGCCATCAGGAAGGGCAACTTTTATCTTAGAGATAATAGGTGCCACCTCTGTATTACCCAAAGGAAGGTAATCTTCGCCAACAACTTTACCGCCAAGTTGTTTTACCTGAGCTTTAGTAATTGTATTAGAAGTTCTTGGGAAAACATAATCAGAACCAACTAAGAAGAAGTCTCCTCCAGCAGCTGGTGAGCGCTTATACATGAAATCTGTCGCAGGCTCGGATTGCTGATTAGGAGTCGCTCCAGTATAGAAAATGTTATTAGAGCACTCTTGGGCTTCATATTGAATTGGGTAATAAAGGAATGCATCTTTAGATTCATAAACCGGAAGCATCGCCTTACGACTTGCAGATGTCCAGCCACCAAAAACAACTGGTACTCCATCCTGATCAATTAACTTTTTAGATTTTTCAGCAAAGGTAGGCCAATCCGAGGCACCATCTTCAACGATGTACTCGATTTTATAACTTTTACCATCGACTGTTACACCACCAGCTGCGTTTATCTCCTCAATTGCCATTTTCTCTGTATCAACAAGAGTTGATTCTGAGATTGCCATTGTCCCTGACAGGGAATGGAGAATTCCAACAGTTACGGTGTCATCAAAATTGCCTGAGGAATCTGATCCACCACAAGCAGTGACAGTTACGGCTAAGGAGGCAGTAGCTAAACCTGCAAAAATACGCTTTGAAAGCTTCATGAATTACTAACTCAATTAGTTGATTGCCCACCTTGGGGGTCAACGGAAGGTATCCAACTGAACACCCATCTTTTTGTAGCCAATGTGACCTTTTTTACTATTTCAGCAATCGAAAATTATTTCAGGTATCAGGGAATACATTTCTTCAGATTTTTTGTAGCTGATTACACAAAAAAGTTTCAATTTTTTCAATCCCCTCCCCTGATTTTGTATTTGTAAAGCACCAGGGAAGGTTTTTCCTCATTAATAATGTATCCCTCTTCATTATTTCCAAGCTTGCGCCAACCATTTCAGAAAGGTCAATCTTATTAATCACTAATAAATCTGAACGTGTTATTCCTGGTCCTCCTTTCCTAGGAATCTTATCTCCAGCTGCGACATCAATAATATATATACATATATCTACTAACTCAGGGCTAAAACTTGCCGCAAGATTATCGCCACCGCTTTCAACAAATACTATATCTAAAGCTGTAAATTCATGTTCTAACTCTTCAACGGCAATACGATTTATAGAACAATCTTCCCTTATCGCTGTATGGGGACATCCTCCAGTTTCAACTCCTTTTATCCGTTCAGGTGGCAAGGCCTTTGAATTAGTTAAGAATTTTGCATCTTCTTGTGTATAGATATCATTGGTCACTACTGCAATTTCAAATTGATCTTTTAGGTTCTCACATAGTCTCTGAATAATAGCCGTCTTACCCGATCCTACTGGGCCTGCTATTCCTACTCTTAATTTACTTTCCATTAGCTTCTAAATAATCTTGAATAAAGTTCTACATGGGATTGTTGTGCCATAATCGCGCCAACATCACTAATCCATATTTCTTTAGGATTTTGTTCTAATAAATAGCTTGCTTGAGACTTTATAAGCAATAGGGATTTTTTTTGAAGCTGTTGAGCTTTTGTTGGCCCTAATGACAATAATCTTAAAGCTGCACTTAATTGATTAGCTACCCAACCATATAAAAACCCCTCCACTAAATCAATTTTAGGTATATCCCAGCATACTCCTGCCCAAGCCCATGCTATCGGCCATATGAATTTCTTTTCATGATCAGGAAGAGGATGCTCTAGATCAATAAGAAGCTGCAATAGAGATTCACCCATTTGTATTTGCTGAGATCTCACCTCTGGAGAATCCCTTAATGAGCTAAGCCAGGAATTCCACTCTTCAACAACTAACTTATATTTAACATTTTTATGATCCCTCCACCGAACTAAATCTCTCATTATTAGGTCAATTGAGCTTGCCTCAATTGTTATTTGCCCTCTAGAAAGTTCACATTCAATCCAATTAAAAAGTGTTATCTCGTCATATACTTTTTTATTTTGAACAAGCCACTCTAATCCTTCTGAATAACTAAATGCGCCAACTGGTAATGATGGGCTGATTAATTGTAAAAGCTCAAGTTTCATAAATGAAATTAATCAAACCTTCTACTCATAAGCGCCAATCTCGGGAGAGAAAGGTCTTTTGAACCTTTCTATTGCAAAACCTAGCCTTTCTAACATCTTTTGCATAACTACATCATTGAGTAAATACACCTCTCTATCATGCAACTCAATCTCAACATGTCTATTACCCAAATGATAAGCAGCTTTTAATAATTTCAATCTATTTTCTGATCTAATTCTTATTACATCTTCATGAGCAGCCTCTATTCTTACAAAAACTTTTGAATTCTCACTTTTTAATATATCTCCAGGAAGCAACCTCCCTCCTCCTCTAGGCAAATTTAAAATGACATCAACTCCATCTAAAGTTGATCGTTTACCTCTAAGCTGAGTCCTCTCTTTTGCCGACAAGGAAAGCAAAAGACAATGTTCTATCACTTGGGCACTAATCCGATGAGTAAGATAGATTAATTCTTGTGACAAGCTTCGATTCTTTATTGATCTAAATTTTAAAGGTTGTCTCTACTAGATCAGGCATTTATTATTTTCTCAATACTTACTGAACAAAAACGATACAACCATTAAATGACATTTCAATGGCATGGTACTTGTGATCTGAGGCTTTTTAATAGGCCAAAGAATAAAGATAGAGATTTTATCAAAACATATCATCAAGCAAAATGCACTGCTCCATTAAAATTAATGAGAGTATTCAATGAAAAAAAAGATGGTAGATGTGAAATACCAATTCTTCATAGTGCTGGAGGAATTGTCGGAGGTGATCAACTCACAATCAATGTAACCGCTGAAGAAGATAGCAAAGCTACATGCTCTTCGGTTGCAGCACAAAAAGTTTATGGAAGTAGAGGTAGATCAAAATTAAATCCACAAGGGAGCTGGGCGAATCAAAAATGTTTATTTCAAATTGAGAAAAATGCTGACTTTGAGTGGATCCCTCAAGAATTAATTATTTATCAGGGAGGTCTTTTTGAACAAAATATGACTGTTAAGCTTGATCCTTCATCAAGCTTTTTATGTGTTGATTTAGTTCGCTTAGGACGAACTGCTGCAGGTGAACAACTTGGCAATGGAGTATGGAGATCATCCTTAGAAATCATCAGGGAAAATACTAAAGGGAAATATTATGAATTTAGTGATCGATTAGAACTATCTGGAGAAGCTCTAAAATCTATTCATGGTTTAGAGGAGCAACCCGTATTTGGATCTTTAACTTGGATAACACCTACAAAAATAAACCAAAAAGATTTATCTGATTTGCTAATCAAATGCCGACAACAAAGGACTGGACTTAAAGGGTTTATGACTTGCAGCCTGCTTGCTAATGGCATATCAGCAAGGTACACAGGCTCATCAACACAAACAGCTCGGTATTGGTTTTATAGAATTTGGAAGCTTACTAGAATTTTAAGAAAATTAAGCATGCCTGAATACATGAGGATTTGGCCAATTCAAGAAAACCCATCAACAAGCACGAAATGTTCATCATGAACTTTTAAGCATTTTATTGCTAGTAAAATGAATTTATAATTTTCAGAAAATGTACTTAAGTCCTCAAGAAAAAGACAAGTTACTTGTAGTTACCGCTGCTCTTTTAGCAGAACGAAGATTAAATAGGGGTTTAAAATTGAATCATCCTGAAGCTGTAGCTTGGCTCAGCTTTCTAGTCCTTGAAGGTGCAAGAGATGGTAAAAACGTCTCAACCTTAATGAGCGAGGGGACCAAATGGTTAACGAGAGAACAAGTAATGGAAGGCGTTCCTGAATTAATTCATGACGTTCAAATAGAAGCTGTTTTTCCAGATGGAACGAAGCTGGTAACACTTCACAATCCAATTAGCTAACCAAACTATGTCTTCTTTAATTCCTGGAGAACTTATTCCTGAAGATGGTTTTATTGAACTCAATAAAGGAAGAGAAATCACGACTCTAAAAGTCGCTAACGTTTCTGATCGTCCAATTCAAATTGGATCTCATTATCATTTTTATGAATCAAATACAGGTTTAGAATTTGATCGTCAACAAACTCTCGGCAAAAGGCTAGACATCCCAGCTGGTACGGCTATCAGATTTGAACCAGGTGATCAAAGAGAAGTTAATCTTGTGCCCTATACAGGGAACCGTAAAGTTTATGGATTTAACGGACTTATAAACAATTCACTTTAAAAATAAAATGCCTTTCAAAATTTCACGCCAAGCTTATGCAGAGACTTATGGTCCCACGAAAGGTGATCGCATAAGACTTGCAGACACAGACTTAATCCTTGAAGTTGAAGAGGACCATACTCACTATGGAGACGAAGTTAAGTTTGGTGGAGGAAAAGTTATTCGCGATGGAATGGGACAATCACAACAAAGTAGAGACAATGGTGTAGTAGATACGGTCATAACCAATGCACTCATTTTAGATTGGTGGGGAATTGTTAAAGCTGATATTGGCATTAAAGATGGGAAAATCTCAGGCATCGGAAAAGCTGGAAATCCTGATACTCAAGAAGGCGTCAATATTATTGTAGGAGCCAGTACAGAAGCAATCGCAGGAGAAGGAAATATTATTACGGCAGGAGCTATAGATAGTCATATTCATTTTATTTGTCCACAACAAATAGAAACTGCTTTGGCTAGCGGGGTTACCACAATGCTTGGAGGAGGAACAGGTCCAGCAACAGGAACCAATGCAACAACATGTACTCCAGGAGCATTTCATATCTCAAGAATGCTTCAATCAGCAGAAGGATTCCCTGTTAACCTTGGTTTCTTTGGCAAAGGGAATGCAACTAACAAAGCAGCATTAGAGGAACAAGTAAGAGCAGGTGCTTGTGGATTAAAACTTCATGAAGACTGGGGAACAACGCCAGCTTCTATTGATTCATGCTTAAGTGTTGCGGACCAATTAGACGTTCAAGTTTGTATTCATACAGATACCCTAAACGAAGCGGGTTTTGTTGAAGATACAATTCGGGCAATAAAAGGAAGAACAATTCATACTTTCCACACGGAAGGAGCTGGAGGTGGTCATGCTCCTGACATCATCAAAATTTGTGGAGAATCCAATGTGATCCCCAGCAGTACAAATCCCACTAGACCTTTCACTCTAAATACTCTTGAAGAGCATTTAGACATGTTGATGGTTTGCCATCATTTGGATCCCAAAATTCCTGAGGATGTTGCATTTGCTGAGTCAAGAATACGTCGTGAAACTATTGCTGCTGAGGACATACTCCACGACCTAGGAGCCTTTTCTATTATTGCTAGTGACTCCCAGGCTATGGGAAGAGTTGGAGAAGTTATTAGTCGAACTTTTCAAACTGCTCATAAAATGAAAACTCAAAGAGGAGCTTTACCGGAGGATAGTCAAAGGAATGATAATCATCGTATCAAAAGATATATCTCAAAGGTAACTATTAATCCAGCGATAGCTCATGGAATCAGTGCTCATGTTGGATCGATAGAAGTTGGCAAACTCGCAGATTTAGTACTCTGGAAGCCAGGTTTTTTTGGAATCAAACCTGACTTAGTAGTTAAAGGAGGCTCAATCGCATGGGCTCAAATGGGTGATGCAAACGCCTCAATTCCTACCCCACAACCAGTACACGGTCGTCCAATGTTTTCCTCCTTTGGAAAAGCCATCAGCCCTACATGTCTTACTTTCCTAAGTGAGACTGCCATCGATGCTGGTGTACCAGAACAGCTCAAATTAGAACGTTGTTATGCTGCCGTTAAGAATACAAGAAAGATATCTAAACAATCTATGAAACTCAATAATGCACAACCAAGCATAGAAGTTGACCCTCAAACATACGAAGTTTTTGCAAATGGAGAGCTTTTAACCTGTGAACCAGCTGAATCACTACCACTAGCACAAAGATATCTACTTCTTTGAATAATTGAGATAATTCAGAATTTAAGCTGCAACAGGGTATTCAGTTTCACGAGCAGATACTCTAAGACGTTGTTCTAATTTAGGACCATATGACTCTATTCCCCAAATTTCCAACTGAGAACCTTCTGGAGCCATAGATGAAAAAACTTCTTGAGGGAAAATAGCTCTTTCTAGAAAAAAACCATCTGGTCCAATACATTTCAAAATGACCATGCTTGAGGTGATATTTCGATAAGAGAAATCGACCATAATTTATAATTATTTGTGGAAATTAAAACAAACAAGCAAGAAAGTTTTTGTAAGTTCTTATACAAAAGGGAAAAACCAGCATATAAAATAATTGTAAAAACGTGCATTTTGAACAACTTTTTAAAAGATGATTAAGTAAAAAAAATACAAAAAAATTGATGATCTCAACTAAAACAAGACTACGAATCCAAAATATACTATATCGAATAGAAGGCAATGAAATAGTTACATTAGAAGAAAGAATCTTCCTTAATAAATTATCCAGTATTTCTGCCGTTGTTGCAGAATGGGTGAATTCTTCTTTAGGTCCAGAAGCGAG